>JAKADO010000049.1 GCA_021820485.1 Bacillota bacterium | reverse complement strand
AACCACCGTCGCGTTCATCAGTTCGCAGGCCCCAGAGAACAATTACGCTCTTAATCGCCTGTGGACCGTGCCCTTGGCAGCCGCCGCACCCGATGACTCCTTCCCCGAAAACCTGGGCTCGGGTTGGAAAGCGATTGGCGGCATCGTAGCGGACGGCGAGCCATTAGGCCCAGTTGATTCTGCCCGGGTGTACCCGGTGCCGGAAGCCTCGACGCCGATGGCGCCGGTCGCCCCAGCATTCGACGGCATGTTGGAAGGGCCCGTATATTTCGACGGCCCCAACCACCTCCTCGCACTGGCGTCAGAACGGGGCCAAGCAAAAATGTTCCGTTTCGGACTGCAGGACGGATCGCTCGCGTTGCTATGGCCCCGGGAGCGCTCCGGCACAGTACTGCATTTTGATGCCGCCCACGGCCACATCGGAGCCGTGATCAGCACCCCGGAGACCGGTCCGGAATGCTTTGCGATCACAGACGGAGACGCGACACGCCTTTCTCGGGCCTCGGCGGACTGGCTGGCTCAACGCTCGACAGTGCCCTTCCAATGGCTCCACTATAGGGACCACGACGGAGAGGACATTGAAGCTTTAGTGCTGACCCCGCCCGATTTCCAGCCAGGCGTCCCTGCACCCTTGCTGGTATCCATTCACGGCGGGCCGATGTCCTATGAGGCGCCGGAATTTGAGTTCGAGACACAGTACTGGGCCAATCGCGGATATGTAGTCCTATTGGTCAATTATCGCGGGTCAACCTCTTACGGCGAAGCCTTCTGCGAGACGATCCGCGGCCGCTGGGGCCCGATGGAGCACGACGATGTCATGTGTGGAATTGACGCCCTCATCGAACGTGGGTGGGCCGATCCCGACCGCCTGTTTTGCACCGGTTTTTCGATGGGTGGAATCATGACCAATTGGGCCGTCGGACACACCGACCGATTCCGAGCAGCCGTCACCGAACACGGTGTCTGGGACTACGTGTCCGCGTTCGGCACCGACGACTGCCATCTCTGGTGGCAAGACGACATGGGCGTGCCTTGGCAAAATCCCCGCGTCTACTATGAATGTTCCCCGATGAGCGGGTTGGACCAAATCCGCACGCCGCTCCTGATTACGGCCGGCGAGCATGATTGGCGCTGTCCCCTGAGTCAAGCCGAGCAATTGTACGTGGCGTTGAAGAAACGTGGCGTCGACACGGAATTGGTGATTTATCCGGGCGAGCACCACCAGTCGGATACCCGCCCCGCACGCGCCATCGACCGGTTGCAACGAATCGATGCCTGGTTCGCGCGATACGGTGGAATTCCCGTCGAATCCTAATAGAATTCCCGCGGACAGAATGCTCCGCGGGAATTTTTTCGCCAAACTATCCTAGATTATTTACAATTAGAGGATTTTTCTGCTCTTTCTAGAATATTCCCGGTAGTTTCACATCCTGTGCGCATATAAGGAGGCTTTTGTTTGCGACGTACAGTTCTGGTCGCTAGCGCTGCATCTCTCAGTCTTTTGGCGGCGGGTTGCGGAGCCAATTCGACCGCCGGTTCAAGCTCTCAGCCCCAAGCAGGCGGCACCGCCGTCATTGCGTTGCCTGAGCAAACCTCACCCAATTGGTTCTTTCCATTGATGTCTTTGTCCGCTGACAGCACGCTGAACGGTCAAATTGTCGATTTATCGTACATGCCCTTGCTGTATTACGGTCAAAACGGTCAATTAAGCCACACCTACGGCATCTCCTCCGACGTGACCTACAACAAGGCCGGAACCCAGTTCACCGTTCACCTCAATCCCAAATGGCATTGGTCCAACGGAAAGCCAGTCACAGCCGCTGACGTCATCTTCGCGTACGACATCATGAAAGCGGGCAGCAACCCCAATGTCAATTATGCCTGGGGATATGCCGGACAAGGGTCGGGGGGCCTACCCACTGATTGGAAGTCTGTTCAGGCCAAGGGCCCCGATACCGTGGTCATCACCACGACCCAACCCGTGAACCAGCAATGGTTCATTCGAAACGGGATTGGTCAAATTTACCCCATTCCGAAATCGGTTTGGGACAAGTATCCCAATAATATGAAGGCTGAAATGAGCTTTATTAATCGGGTCTCGAATTCCCCCAGCAATCCGGTTTACCATGTGGTGGACGGTGCGTGGAAGTTTCAGAGCATGGCGGCCAACCAAGATTGGACGTTTGTTCCGAACGCGCAATTTGATGGACACAAGGCGCTCTTGAACAAACTGGTGTTCCAGTATGAGACCTCGGCCAGCGCCGAGTTTGAAGCGCTCAAGTCCGGCACCGTCAATTACGGCTATCTGCCCACGTCCCTGCTGGGCGACACCAAGCAGTTGCCCAATGACGTCCTGACACCGGAGTATTCACTCGGGTTCAACTACATCCAGTTGAACATGAATCCCAGCGCTCCCGGTGGAATCGGGAAGGCCTTCGACGAGCTGGCGGTGCGCCAAGCGTTGCAAATGGGCGTCGATCAGGCGGGTATCATTAAGACCATTCTCCATGGTTATGGAGCTGTCGACGATACCACACTCGCATCGAATCCCAGCGATCCGTTCCTCGATCCCCAGCTCGCCACCCAGCCCTATCCCTACAACCCGACGAAGGGACGCCAGATCTTGGAAAAGGCGGGTTGGAGGATGGTGAATGGCGTGATGACCAAAAATGGCATCAAGCTGGAATTCACCATGTATGCGGCGTCCGGCAGCAACAGCTACAACAACATCGACCAATTGCTGCAGCAGGACTGGGCCAAGGAAGGCATCGTAGCACACATTGCTTATCAGCCGTTTGACACCGTGATCTCCTATGGAACCAGCGACGCCAGCAAATGGCAGGTGCTCAACTGGAACGGCGGTTGGGGCTATACATCGGGCTATCCGTCGGGCGGAAACCTGTTCTTGACTGGAGCTGCCGAAAACTCCGGCGGATACAGCAGTTCCACCATGGATAGCTTGATTAACGCCACGTATAAGCCGTCCCCATACCAGCAAACGCTGCAGAACATGTACGCCTATGAGGACTTCGCAGCCAAGCAACTGCCATCCGTCATCTACATTCCGCAAATTCCTACGTATACCGTCCACGCCAAGAATTTGCACAACTCCATCAAAACCTTCAACCAAATTGGCGGCTGGATCTTCCCGAACGAGTGGTGGATTTCGAAGTAGTTGGCATGCGCTTCCCGCCCGCCGGCCCTTAGGGCCGGTCGGCTTAGGAGCGCGGCATGACCGCGCTGCTTCGCGCGTATCCTCTAGCTGTCAAATTCCGCCAAGGGGCAACCGGGATCACTGGCTGCCAAATTGCCAGTCACCGCATAAGCCCGAGCCCGCGAGCCACCACAGGAATCGCGATAATCGCAAGCGCCGCAGGCGCCTTCGAAACGACTGGGATCGCGCAACATCTCAAACAGCTCCGACCTTCTATAGAGCTCGGAAAACGGCGTTTGACGCACATTGCCGGCCGATACCGGCAGATACCCACTAGGAAAGACCTCGCCAAGATGATTGATAAAGGCAAAGCCGCGAGCCTCTCGCGCCACCGTGCGAATCGCGCTGGCCGGGTTGTTTTGGTGCAATACGCGCGACCATTGCGGCGCACCCACGGTGGTTATCCGGAAGGATTCCTTCGGCGCGAATTCGACCAGCCATTGGAGCACACGCTCGATTTGCGCCGCTGAGAGCGCATCCATGATTCGCGCACGACCGGTCGGAATTACGAAAAAGAGTTCCCAACTGGTCACTTGCAAGAATCGTACCAAACTGGCCATCGCGGGGATTTGGCTCACCGTTTGCTGGCTTATCGAGGTGTTGATTTGCAAAGCCAGCCCTTCCCGGACGATGGTGTCGGCCAATTCCATGGTTCGGTCGAAGGTGCCGCGCACACCGCGAAATTTGTCGTGGGTAGGGGCATCCACCCCATCCAAGCTTAGCGAGACGGAATGGACGCCAAGCGACTTCCATCGAGCCACCACTTCGTCGGTGAGCTTAGGGGTCACACTGGGGGCAATGGCCGTGATGATGTGACGGCTCACAGCCTCTGCGATGATGTCATCCAAGTCAGGGCGCTCCAGCGGATCGCCCCCCGTCAACACCAGTATGGGCGGACGGGAAAAGTTTCCCGCCAAATCGTCCAACACCGGAATCATGTCCTCCAGGCTGAGCTCACCCGCATCGCGACGCGGAATGGCGCGTGCCCGGCAATGGCGGCAATGCAGTTGGCAGGCGCGGGTCACCTCCCACGTCAGTACATGGGGCGTATCGAAATACGAAACCACCACACCCACATCCTTCCTCTGTTCTTCTTTTATCGTAGCGAATCATTTAAGAGGCTATTAGGACTCTTCGTACCTGAATTAGGGGGCCATTCGGACAGGAAATTTCACAGCACCACGGCGAATCCAAACACCATGACCACGGCCGAGAGCGCCCAGACTCCATAGCGATGTGCTCCCTGCATGCGGTGTTCCGCAGGCAGCGCCCGAGCCTCCAATAGCAGCAAAAATCCCAACACGATCGGGAGCAATAGGGCATTCATCACTTCCACGTCGATCGCCAGCGAGACCAGATTCTGGACACACAAAACCACCAGCGCTCCCATGATGAAGACTGCCGCATAAAGGCCATAAAACCAGGGCGCCTCGGTCAGGCGATGGTTCAAGCTATGGCGGAATCCCATGACTTCACCGAGTCCCCATGATCCCGCAATGGAAATCACCAGTGCGGCAATGAGGCTCGCGCCCAACATGCCCATCCCAAACAGCAACGTACCCACCCAATGCCCGGTATAGGGACTGAGGACGCCCGCGATCTGAGAAACAGTCGTTAGGGTGGACGAGCCATGCGACCCAATCGTGGCTGCCGTTGCCACAACCATGGAAACCATAATCACCTGCGTAACGGCCGAGCCTGCCCAGGTGTCCCAGCGCGCCGCTTGGAGATGTTCGGGACGACCTCCCCATCCTTTATCCAGCACCGCACCCTGCTGATAGAAAATCATCCAGGGCATGATGACAGCTCCAATGTTTGCCGACAGCATGAGGAGGAATCGCCGGTTCGCCAGGGGAATCTTCAAGGCGTCCCGACCAATGACGGCCCAGTCGGGGTGTGCCCACACCGCCACCACCACAAAGATCAGCTCAAACAAGCCAAGCATGAGTCCCACCCGTTCCACGCGCCGGTAGCTTCCGGTGATGCCAATGCCGATGAGAAACAGTGCCGCCGCCCCCACCGTCACCACGGGCGGGATGCCAAAGAGACCGCCTGTAGCCGCAATCCCCACAAATTCCGTAACCAATCCGCCGACCGAAGACAACAGCAATGTGGCTGATGATAAATAGGCCCACAAGGGCCCAAAATGTTGCCGAATCAATTCGCCATGGCCCTTTCCTGTCACGATTCCGAGGCGCACCGTGATTTCCTGCACCATGTAGAGGACTGGGATCAGCAGCAATTGCGGAAGAATCATGCGATAGTGCCACTCTGCTCCCGATTGCGCGGCGGTAATCAGACTTCCCGCATCGGTATCCGCCAGCATCACCATGAGTCCTGGTCCCAACACCCAGAGCCATCGTCGTGCACGGCCCCGAGCTCCGCTCTTTCCCGTCGCCTGCGCCTGCATGAACATTCCTCCCCAATATGATAACGACTCTCATTATCGAACGGGGGAGAGACGTGCGAAACCGCCAATAGGACGCCGGTCATGGGTCCAACCGGTCCCATTTGGCGTCCTTTTAGCGATACGCAGGCTGCTAAGAGACGGACTTTGCGGCAATGGAGCGGGTGGGCACCATCAGGATGGGACACACCGCATGCGCCGCCACATAGCGGGCCACACTGCCCATCCATTGGTCGGCCGGAGCGGACCTACCCTTGTTGCCTACTATCAACAGGCCAACCTGGTGATTGCCGGCCAATCGCACCAATTCGGGCCCGGGCTCCCCGTCGAGGACGTACAGGTGCACGTCAAAGCGGTCCGGGGCCAGCTTATGCCGGGCTCTCTCAGCATGCTGATGCCACGCTTGGGCATCGGTGGCCGCAATATCCGGGACCACGGAGACCGGTGGAATCACGGTCACAATGTCGACTCTGGTGCCTTGGGCGGCGTAACGATTAATCCAGTCTGCACCTTGAAGCGATGTGAGAGATCCGTCCACCGCCCAAAGAATGCGCGGTTCTATCGCAGACTCTGTCTCGGCATCCGCAGGAAGCTTCCTGCCGTTCAGCACCAACACAAGGTCGCCCAGCCAATGGTGACTGTGAATGTGGCCAATGCCAAACCTCTCCGCTTCGGCTGCAAGTTCCTCTCGGGTTGGGGCATGCTCTATCGATAGGCCAAGCCACTGGTATGCCTTTAAGTGTTCGCTGGAAAACCGCTGCGTGACCGTTTTCAGGCCTTGCCAGGCCAGGGTCCCCATGGTGGTGGTGGGCTGCACCATTTCGAGTAGCACCAAGCGACCCCCGGGTTTCAGCACGCGCGTCATTTCGCGTAAGCCCTGCACCCAGTCCGTCATGTTGCGGAGTGAGAATTGGGCCGTGACGCCATCGAACTGATTGTCATCAAACGGCAAGTGTTCGGCCATCCCTTCCACCCACCGAATGCGTGCGCTCCCCGCTTCAGTTTCTTGACGCCGAGCTTCGGACAGCATTGCTTCTGAGGGATCGATGCCCACCACCTCGCCTTCCTCCCCCGCGTATTGGGCCATCAAACGGGTCATCGTCCCCGTGCCGCATCCGACATCCAGCACGCGGTCGCCCGGCTGAATATGCAGCCGGCCCACCGCAAAATGATGCCAAAATCGAATTCCTTCCCCGGATAAGAAATTGCTCCACTGTTCATAATGGGGAGCAATCTGATTGAACAGATCGGGGGTCTCCACTGCGCTCACTCCTCAAGACAGGATGCATTAGAGGCGGCTATGCGGGTCGAATGCCGCTTCATGGCCAGATTCGGATGCATGTTGGGCGGCAAGCACGCGCAGTGCTTGCCCCAATTCATCATTGGCGGTCTCCACAAAGAGGCTTGCACGCCTGAAGTACCAAGCCGCATCCGTGTTGGTCGACTCCAACGCCTGGTTCCAGGTCTCCATCTCTTTTTTCAGTAACGACAGCCGTTCGACCAATTGCTGCGCCATCACGTCCCAACCGAACGAATCATGTCGAGTCATCAGGCAAACCACCTTTCACGCGTTGGCGGCTGAGATCTTCCGCCCTGCACGAGAGATCCTGTCGTCTCCACTCTAGCGGTTGCCTACACGCCGCTATACGGCCACCTGCCCCAGAATCGCTGGCCATCCGGACCCATTCCGCCGGATCGCGCGTGGGCGCTCCCTGCATTTACCGGTATTCCCGCTCCACCATGCGACACACTAGCAACCACAAACAACTTCGCAAGGCAGAGGAGGAGCGATTGATGTCTCCGGGATCCGGAAATTTCATTGTTGAGGGTCTATTCTTGCTGACCTTTGTCGTCGGGTTGCTGTGGCCCGCACGTCGCCATCACTGATATGCCGAGCTGAAGGGGGGATATTATCTTGGCCAATTGGACTTCCGCATCAAAGCGGATGCTGGGGCGCACGCTATCGGCCGAAACCTGGCTGCCCACCGAAATGCCGGAGTATGCGCAAGGCTTTATGTACATGCTGGGTTCGTTGACCGCATCCAGTTTTGTGGTGCTGGTGATCACGGGAGTGCTCATGGCCATGAACGGTCCTGATACCTGGTCGTACAACGGGACCATGCGATTTGTTGCCGCGACCCACTTCTGGGCGGTCCAGGCATTCTTCTTTTTCATGATGCTGCATCTGTGGCGCGTCTTCTTTACCGGCGCTTGGCGAGGCGGGCGCGGACTGACGTGGCTGCTGGGCGCCGTGGCTATGCTGATTGCCATCCCTACCGCATTCACCGGGTTCTTGATAAACGGCGACTTGTACTCTCAATGGAATGCTGTCCAAGCCAAAGATGGCTTAAACGCCCTGGGACTCTCATGGGTCAATCTTACCAACGCCGGCCAGATGTTCGGCATGCATGTGGTCGTATTGCCGCTCACGCTGGGCGGAATCGTCCTAATTCACATTGTGCAGGTGCGATTGAAGAGCGTCGTCCCGCCGTATCCCGAGTTGAAAGACCGAAAGGAGCGATAGTCGATGCGCGTCCGTGATGACGTGGTTCAACAGTACCATCTCGTGCCTGAAGACTTCGTCAAGCACCTCTTTTCGACGTTGGTGCTGGTCATCGTCGTCGTCTTATTGGCGTCCCTGATGTTCGGCGTACCGGAAGCCGCTCCGCTCACCATTAAAGGCTATGCCTCGAAAAATCCTGTGGCTTTCGAGCAAATGGCCCTGCGCGCGCTCGATGGCCAGGGCGCCATCGCCAGCTACGGGCCGCCCTATAATGGAGGCAGCGGCAGCGTTCAAACGAGGTTGCAAAGTGCAATCGGAATCATTCACCCAGTCAATGCTGCCACCGACTTCATATTAAAGCCACTGGCCATGGCGTCCCAAATCAATCCGGCCATTGGCCGAACGCTTCGCCAGTTCCGTGCCGCGACTCCCGCCCAACAAGGGGCTTGGGAAAGCGCGTATGCCGCCGCCTTAAACCACGGGACCTACCAGCATGGCGCGGTTGTCACGCCAGCCGGCCATTTCGGCCCGTTGCCAGCCTTGATGAACGATGTGCTGCTGCTGGGCAAAAGCGGCCTCATGTCGGGCGCCTTGATGCGGAACGGATCCATCGTGACCCGCTTTGACAATCAAAACTATCTCCTATTTCTGCAAGGGAGTCCGATGCATCAGGCGGCCAAGCCGCTGGCACTCACGGGAGAGCGATGGGGCATAATTCACCCCGCCGTCCCCGGGTATCCCGGCGCCTGGTGGATGACCATCCCGACCTGGGTTTACCAGTGGTCCTTCGTCGCTAACAACGCGGCCGCCGACGCCCTGGCGCTCAGCATCGGCTTTCTCTTCTGGCTGGCACTGGCCCTCACCCCTTGGATTCCAGGATGGAATCGGTTGCCTCGGTATTTGGGGGTGCACCGGCTCATTTGGAAAGATTTTTACCGCAGCCATTCCGGCGAACCTCCGGCATCCGATGAGAAGGATCGGAAACATGCGTCCTAGCCGCGCGGGATCCACAGTGCGGATGGTATTGGGCAGTGCCATTGGGGTTGTGGGTTTTGCCAGGCTCAGTCTCGGCTTTGTCCACTTGAACGCCTCCATCATGCTGGCTGGGGTTGTCCAAATTCTCCTTGGAACCTTTCTAACGATGGGACTCATGGCCCCCCTGCGCAAGCCGAATCGAAGAAGGAATCCGCCTCCCGACAAAGAGCAGGATTTGGGCACCCCATAACGAATGCCTCATCTAGGAGGCGTTCCTATGCAAATCCGACGCTTTGGCGTGAATATGAAGACCAAACTCATAGGTGGGCACCCTGGTGTGTATGGTGTTCCCATTCAAATGGATAGTGCATCCGTTCCGCCAGAAAGACGCGCCGCGTTGGCTGAACGCGTGCAGGGTCTGCCCATTCTGCTCAATCTCCCCGTTCAGACCGAAGTGATGTATTTTGATCCTCATTCCCATATCGACGAGCACCATGCTCCGCACCCGATTCTATTTGTGGTGATGGCAGGACATGGCACGGTTCGCATCGGCGGCGTGCAGGGGGAAACCCGACGGGTGGAGCCTGGTGAAGCAGTGCTCTGGCCGGCCGGACTTGATCACGGGGTCTGGACCGACGAAGACCCGCTCGAGGCTCTCGTGATCAATCTGCCGCCTGAGAGACCCTCATCTAAAGACGAAACCGTTCCTTGATGCTCAGCGCAACCACGTCGGGACTTAAGTGCGTGTTGTCAATCTTTAGGTAGCGCATGCTGGCGATTTCACCATCAAAGGAATTCAGGCGATGCGCCGCCAGCGTTTGCCTCAAGTCGTCTTCGGACCGAGCCAAGTCCCGCTTCGTCGGCTTTTGCTGAAGGCGATAAGGCGTCCGATTTCGCCTGAGCCTCTCCTCCAGGTCAGCCTCCAGTTCCACGAGAAATGACTCCCCACCGGCATCTTCGAATGTCCGACAGGCACCTTCCACGAACTCCCAATCCTGTCGAAGGTCCAAAGCCCACACATAGGTAAAGATTAGCCCCGCCATCCCGCTGCTTATGGCCGCGGCCTCAAAGATGAGCCGGCGAAATTCATGGGAGAGGCGCCAGGTTTCCGGACCGGCGCCAAACAGCGCATAGAGCGGCTCAATGGTCATGTGGTTGTGCAACAGCTTGAATCCCGTGATTTTCGCCAGTTCCTGGCCAACGGTCATCTTGCCCACCGCTTGGGGGCCAAAAATCAACACGAACTTCACATTGCACCTCCGTTCAGGCTCGCGTCTTGCTATCGGTAGGTGATGCGAGGATCCACGAGCCCATATGTGAGATCGGCCACCACGCTCCCCATCACGGTCACCATGGCCAGCACCAAGGCGACGGTGGTGGCGCCCGCAAACGACAGGCTCGTCAGCGCCCCAATCAAGGCGCTTCCCGCTCCCGGAACCGTGTAGATGATTTCCAGGGCGATGACCGTATTCAGCATGGTGGGCAATGAGAGCCCCGTCAGGGTGATGAGCGGAAGCACCGAGTTTCGGAACATGTGTCGGCCGCGAATCCTCCCTTCCGGCACGCCCTTGGCTCGTGCCGTGCGCACATAGTCTGTCGCCCCCGACTCCTCAAGCGAGGCCCGCAGCTGCCGTGCCCACGGGCCCATGGCCGTGAGGGCGAGCGTGGTGGAGGGGAGCACTTCGGCATGCAGCCAAGCAAAAAATCCGTGGCCGGGCGGTGGATATCCGTAGCCCGGAAACCATACTAGGGTCATGGAAAACAGGAAGAGCAACAGCGTCCCGAGCCAAAACCCCGGCACTACGCTGAGAAGGCCCGTGAAGGCGCCCAAAACGCGATCCTGGACTCGGCCTTGGTAGCGGATTTGCACCAAGGCTGTCATCGTCGCCAGCAAAAAGGCCAACACCGCACCGAGAAAAAGCATTTCCAGCGTTGGCGGCAAATCCCGCACGATGACCTGACCGACCCCGCCGCGCATCAGCGTTTCCTTGATCCACAGAACAAATTGCACCGGAATGGGGAGGTTGAGTCCCAGTTTGGCGTTGAGTTGTGCAATCGCCTGCGGCGAATCGTGGGGATACAGCATAGCGGCGGCCGGGCTTAAGGGGATGGTGTGGAAGAGAAAGAAGACCGCGGCTGCAATGCTGGCCAGTGCCAGCACCGCCTCCCCGAGACGCCGAATCGCGAACCGAACCATCAGCGCACCCCTCCTTGGACAGCCAGGAGCTTCCGCACCGCCTCGGCGATGAAATTGACCGATAGCTGCAACAGCACCAATGCCAATCCCGGAAACAGCATCAGCCACCAATAGCCCGACAGGAGATCGCTTGTCCCCGAAGCCACCATATGTGGCCAGTTGGGCCACGGCGGCGGAAGTCCCAACCCCAGGAAGCTCGCCGTCGCCACCACCAATACCGTGATGGCGACCTGATTGCTGGCAGCAATCAGAATCGTCCCCCATAAGTTGGGCAAGATGTGCCGAAGAAGAATGCGCCACCCGCTCGCTCCCAGCGACCGGGCCGCCGTGACATACTCCCGCTCGCGGGTGCTGAGGCTTTCCGCCCGTACCAGACGTCCCACCATGGGCCATGTGGTGAGTGCCACGACGACGGTAATCGTGACCACATCGGGATGCAGCAGGACCACGATCAGAAGCAGCGGAAGCACCTGCGGGATGCCCAGCACCACATCCATTCCCCAACTCAAGATTCGGTCCGGAATCCCTCCCCAGAAGCCCGAAATGAGGCCAATCGCCGTACCGATGGCGGTCGCCATCGCAGCGGAGGCCAACCCCACTACGATGAGCTGCTGGCCGCCCGCCATCATACGGGCCAGTTCATTCCTCCCCAGATTATCCGCCCCCAGGGGCAAGGTCCATGACGGCGGATGGCCAAACCAGGCGACATGAACCGTCAACGGATTTTTCGGATACACCAGCGGACCGGCAAAACAAAAAAGAAGCAATCCCACGAGAAGACCGAGGCCTGTCCAAAACAGCGGGCGTGTCAAAAGGCGCCGCATGCCTGACTGCGGAAGGTCCACGGGAATTGGGATCGAGGTATCGGTTGCAAATTCACGTGTCAGCATTGTCAGTATATCTCTCCAATGAAGCGCGGCTGAACCCAAGGCCAGGCGCCAATTCTTCCGCTCTATTCGCGTTTTCAATGCCAATTTCCTTTTGTGGACTTTGCGAGCCGAAATCCGTCTCCTGCACCTTCCACGTCCAAGCATTTGATATAAATGGAGCTCACGATTCGTTATTTCATTCGGGTGGCGCCGGACAGAGGCGCCTCTGAGCGTGAAGAGTGGCCAGAGCCTCTTCGGACTGCATCGCCCGATTAATCTAACCGCGAACGGAGTGGCATCGTGAAGCAGTATGCAGAACCTCGCAACCGAAAACACCTGGCGGTAGTGCGCAACGAACGGTTGACAGCACTGGCCGGTGCCGTGCTTTTTGGGCTGTTCGTGATAGAGATGGTCGTGACGGCAAATCTTCACAAGCTGATCCTGGTCCATATTTTCATCGGCACGCTGTTGGCGGGCCCCCTGGTCGTTAAGCTGGCGAGTGTGGGATACCGGTTTTTCAGCTATTATGCCAAGTCTTCTCCCGCATTCGTTGCGAAGGGCCCGCCCAACATTTGGCTTAGACTCTTGGCACCTTTCCTGATTCTGCTGACGCTTATGCTGTTCCTCAGCGGATTGGTGCTGGCGGTCGAAGGCCCGCCCCCGAACCGCCTGGTCTTCTTGGTTCACGCGGGCAGTGCGGCCCTCTGGATTCCGCTCATTGTCGTGCATGTTTACGCGCATCTGCGACAAGTGCCGCGGGCCCTTCAGCAAGAATGGAGCCGGCACTCCAAGCAGAAGCTGTCGGACCGCATCAAGCGGCTCCGCATTACGGTCATCGCCCTCATCGTCGGCGCCATCGCCGCCATCGCGCTTGTGCCTGTTTCCGCACCGTGGATCCATGGCCCGCTCCAGTACGGCATCCCCAGCCCAATGGTTCTGGGAGTATTCGCGGCCGTCATCGCGCTCTTCATCGCTGTGCCGATACTGCGCAACGTCCGCGAGTAATGGTTGGCGCGTTAGGTTTCCATGCATCGGTTGCAGGAAGACGGGGGTGCTCGTTACACTAATAGACGCAACATGGTGCGGGAGGGATCTGCATGCATCGCGCTTGGAATCTATTCAACGAACTCTTAATGTTGGCCAGTGCCGGGTTTGTGACCGCCGGCTGGTATCAAATTCGCCATGGCAAAGTCCATCGCCACCGGCGTTTCATGTTGACCGGCGCGGTATTGGGCGCCGCATTCTTTATAAGCTACGTGGCCTCAAGCTTTCTCATTGGAGACACCTATTTTGGCGGACCTGCCGCCATGCTGGCACCGTATCAAGTGTTTTTGCAGGTGCATGTGCTGCTGGCCACGGCGTCGGCGGTGCTGGGCGTGTTGACCATCCGCTATGCGTTGCGCGCCACATTCAGTCGGCATAAAAAAGTCGCTCCGTGGACGGCCGCCTCGTGGCTCATCGCTGCTGGAACAGGCCTTGTAGTCTTTTTACTGCTCTTCGTCGTCTATCCGCCCGGTCCCAGCACAACCGCGCTGTGGAATCTTGTCTTGCATTCCCACCCGGCGAACTGAAGGCGACCTCACAGAGGCATTGCCCGCATCTCGTTTGTTATAAAGTTGCCTCCTGCGGATCACACCAGGGAGCGGCTTTTCATGCCCGTTGCGCGATCACATGCCGGGCTCCGCCCTTCTCTCGGCCAGGGCGCGTCACATCGGATTTCTGGTGACCGAGATCACGGTTCATTGCCTCGGGCATGCTATGCTCATGTCAAACAGCTCGAGGAGGTCTTTCCAATGGAATCCGATGTGGCACTCACATTAAATGCCTGGACACTGCCATCGAACGTTCGCCACGAGGTCATCTTCAAGGTCTTGGAGGCGCTGCCGCTCCACCAATCCCTCATGCTTGTGAATGATCATGACCCCAAGCCCCTTTTCTACCAACTGGATGCCGAAAAGCCGGGCATGTTCCGCCACCAGCCAGCGACCGCCCCGTCCCCGGAATACTTCGCGGTCACCATTACCCGGCACCCTGTCCCCGGAGACATTCCGCTTCTGTAGCGCGATGCCGGACATCAAAGGATGAGTACGATAAACCTGGAATATGACCATTTATCGAAACGCTACGGCGACACATGGGCGAATCACGACATCAATCTTGTGATTGAACCGGGATCGATTGTGGGATTGCTGGGACCAAACGGGGCGGGAAAGACCACGCTTTTGAGACAGTTGGTCGGCTTGACCCGGCCCACCGAGGGCCAGGTGCGGCTTGGCGGGCGGACGGTTGCGCCGGGAAAGCGCTGGGTCAAGGAGCTCATCGCCTATTTGCCGCAACATCCGTTGGCACTGGGAGATTTGACCGTCCAGGAAGCGATTCGCTCAAGCGCCTTGCTGCGGGGGCAGTCTCGGCGTGACGCCGACCAGAACACCGAGACCCTATTGACCCGGTTGAACTTGTCATCTCTGCGAAACCGGCAAGTAGCCGGATTGTCCGGCGGCGAACATCGTCTGGTGGGCATTGCCAGCGTGCTCGTGGCACCGACCCCCATTGTGGCTTTGGACGAGCCTACCAACGAATTGGACCCGTTGATGCGCCACCGCGTCTGGCAATTGATCGAAAAGCTTAGGGAGCCGGCTCGCATCATCCTTTTGGTTTCGCACAACGTATTGGAAGCTGAGCGTGTGCTCGACCGCGTCCTTATCATGAATGACGGGCGCATTCGCCACGATGGAGGCCCGCTCTCGCTGAGGCAAAACGTGGGGGACTTTCTCAAGGTCTCGGTCACGGCCGGCGTCGCGCCCGAACGGCTGGAAGACGATGTCCAGGCCATCACCACGGAATTCCAGCGGCATGAAACCGCCGTCGAGTTTACGGCATCTCGACTGGAGGCGCTTAAGCTCTTGGCCCAATGGCTGGGCGAGCCCGGATTGGTGGCCAGCGTTTCGGTGCATGAGCCCAGCTTGGAAGATGCCTACCTGGCGCTGCGGCAACAGTGGGAGGGCAACGATAACCAGGAAGCGGAGGAGCGGGAAGTATGACAAGGCAAAGCGCGCCATTTGGAACCATGTTGCGCGTCTTGATGCGGATGCAGTTTGCGAGACTCCGCCGCAGCTGGCGCCCATACATCGTGGTCAGCGCGGTGATGCCGGCAGGCATTGTGCTCCTCATCCACCTGACCAACCCGGGGATGGCGGCGAACGAGCGGCTCAACATCATTTCCGGAGCCATGCTGCTTGCGGAATCGATTGCCACGATTGTGATGCTCTCGCAATACGTTGCCTGGCTCAAAGTGAGCCAGGCCCTCGACCATTACCGCGTGATGCCCATCTCGTTGGAGATGCTGGTCGTCGCTCTCACCACTGTCTACGGCCTCTTTGCCTGGCCGGGCGTCCTCTTGATTGCTTTGGAAGGAACCTTCCTGGACCACATCCCCATGCACTTCTCCCCCCTGATGATTGTCTTGATGCTTGTGACCAGCCTAGCCATGGGATCGGTGGGCACCATCATCGGACTTTTGGCGCCGGATGAAGGCCTGGCCGGCCTCATGGGCAATCTCGTCATGATGGGTGTGCTCTTCTTGGGAATGGTGCCTGTCAGAGCGCTGGGCCCATGGACGATTGGCCTGTGGATTCTGCCGTCGACCGGACCGCTCGCCATCTTGAAGGGTCTCGTGTTTTTTGGTTCTTTCAATACTGGGAGCCATTGGCTGGGGCTCCTACTGTACGCGATTTCAGCCCTCATGGTGAGCTCATATCTCATGAAACGACCCGGGTAAATGGAAAGGAGCGGATGCCGGATGACCCCTGACGCACGAATGGACTGGGGTGCTGTATTGCCTGAGGCGCGGACCGCCATGGCACGGATCGAAGCTGTGTCCCACCAGGTGGGATTAGCTCCCATCCTCTTGGAGTTGGTGAAAATTCGGGTGTCCCAAATCAATGGCTGCGCGTTCTGCTTGGACATGCACACCAAGGACGCACGCGCCATCGGCGAACGCGAACAACGCCTCTATGCGTTGTCCGTCTGGAAGGACGCCCCGTTTTTCACTCCTCAGGAGCGCGCCGCCCTGGCCTGGGCGGAAGCCCTGACAAAGATTTCGGAGGGGGTTCCAGACGCTTTGTATCAACAACTGAAAGCCCACTTTAGCGACCGCGAGATTGTCGGCCTGACATCGGCCGTCGTCGCCATCAACGCGTGGAACCGCTGGGCCATCAGCATGGGGACCGAACCCGGCTCCTATCGACCCGACTTGGCTCAATAGCCACCGCATTGAAGCACTGCGCCGACCATGCAAAGCCCCCTCCCAAACCGCTTGAGGGGGCTTTTGCCTGACCACGCTTCGGTGCTTAGTTTCGCGTCAAAAGAATGGCAAAACGCTGCGGACCTGCTTCCTGATACTCCACCGAAAATACCCCGGGTTGCTCAGCCTCGAGTTGGTAGAGCAGCGGCTTGGGGTCGTGATCATTGATTAAGAGCGCCGAAAATCCTTTCGGAACCGCGTCAAATGTGGCGAGGATGGTCTGGTGCTTGACGGGCGGGGGCAAAATTGGTGCGTTGATGATAATAACGGGTTCAGCCATTATGATACCTCCCGAGTAAGTTAGGGTGCCTTCCGATGTTTAGTGTATCCAGGAGGGTCCCCAGGCACCGTGACGAGGATCACAAGACAGAACGGTGTTCTTTTTGTATGCGGCCGTCATCGGCTACGGTTCAATCGATACGCCCTGGTCGCTGGATGACACCGGCAACAGGAGAATGCCATCCTCCCGCCATTGTTTTCGCAGCTGCTCGGCCGGCTCCGGCGCGAAAAACCAAGCCAATATCGCATCGCCGCCGCCAGCTCCGGAAGACTTTCCCGCTCCACCCAATTGGGCCACCGTACTCAACCCCCGCTGAATCGCGTCGGTTTCGATGGGCACCTGAGCCTCCAGTCCCAGCCGCTGAAGAGCCGTGCGATTGGCCTTCACCGCCTCCAGCAGCGCCCTGCCGTTGGACGCCTGCATCGCATCGATAAACAGTTCCACTGCCTCATCGCTCTCGCCGACGAACTTCTTAAAGCGCTCGGGATACTGCGCCTGAAAGGTTGCCATCCGTTGAAGCAAGGCGGGTGTCGATGCCGGCTCACCAGTCCAGCCTATCTTGAGACAAAGCTCCGGCCCTTTGGGCAATCTTTGGATGTGCAGCCACGGCCACGCAGACTGCACCAGGGCATGGAGGCTCCCACCACCGCCGAGGCGATCATTCAGCCAGTCGGCGTCAAAGCGCTCATACCTCAACAAACCACCGTAGCACGCGGCGGCAATGTCGGCGCAGGACCCATTGCCCTGCGAAAGCACGTGGGCTGCCGCCGCCAACTTGAAAATCGGATCACGCGGAACCGGATGGCGGAGGGCGTAGCTTAAAAACCCTGCTGCCACTGCCACACTGACCGCAGCGCTCGATCCAAGGCCATATTTGACGCCCGCCTCATTTTGGAGTTCACTGCGCACCGTTAAGTGGAACGTCGGAACCGACATGCGTTCTTCCTCAAGATATCGCGCGGCGAGCGTCAGGACATGGCTTATCAAGTCGAGACGCGGAACACGCGTCATTTGCTCGCCAAGCGCATGCCAATCGTTCGCGCGCATGGGAGGCACATTTAGGTCGGGAAACTCCAGAAGGTATTGTGGGTAGGGCTCGACCGTGCAGGTAAGAAAGCGGTCGATGGCCATCACCACGCCGGGATGACCCACCTGAGTGACTGCATACTCACCCATCAGCATCAACTTTCCTGGGGCGCGCACGACCACAGTCTTCACCACGCGTCAACCTCTCGGGCGTCGGGTCCCGGCCCCGCCTGCACGACCTCTTTGACCCCCGGCACTACAGCGAGCGATGCCTCAACCCAGGATGCATGCTGCGGCTCGCAGAGCACCACTACGTGAGGCCCGGCATCAATGGTGACATAGGCCGGCACCCCCTCACCCCGCATCTGTTGCACCCGGCGGATGACCTCGATCGTGGTCCCGCTCCAGTAGGTGAATGGCGGAACGGCGCCCATAGTGGTGGCATGCATCTTAAAAGCATTGGCCTCGGCCACTTGCCCGAGCACCGCAAAATCCCGCCTCAAAATGGCATTCCGAACAGCTGCCAGATCTGACTCCACCGTGGCCTGCCAGCCCGCATAGAAGGGCGAGGTTTCGACGACGCTCCGCATGCCGTCCCGACTGGACACCGATTTCGGTCCGGAATCGACAATCGCCATCACCATGCGGATGTCCCAGTAATCCGGCGGCGCCAGAGGCACCGCATAGGAGTCCTCGCCATCCTCCCGATTGCCCTTCAGCCATTCGACAAATCCACCATAAACGGAGCGTGATGCCGACCCAGACCCTTGACGCGCCAGCTTCGACAGGTCGGTCGGAGAAAGATTGAGGCCCAGAGCCCGCGTTGCTGCCATCGCCAGCGCGGCATACGCAGCTGACGAGGATGCCAGGCCGGCCCCGGTCGGCACATGGTTTTCCGACCGAATGACCGCGCGGGCATCCACGCGCGCCAATGCCCGGATCCGATCGAGAAATGTGGTGACACGCCGCTGATCCACCGCCGCCGCATCGAGCCCGTTCAGCACTAGACGGTCTTCGGGCAACCCGTCCTCAAAGGTCACCGCTGTGGTGACATAGAATGGGTCTACGGTCATGGAGATACTGCCGTTCATGGGCAGTATCCGTTCTTCGTCGCGCTTGCCCCAGTACTTCACCAGCGCGATATTCGCGTGCGCACGTGCCAGAGCCTCTCTCATTGCCCGTCTCGTCTCCAGAGCGGCTTGGCCTGCAAGTCCGCAATGGTGGCCGCCCCTGCCAAGAACATCGACACCTTAAGCTCCAACATGAATTGCTGCAAGGCGGCAATCACCGCCTCCGTGCTCTGGGATGCCGGCTCCAGCAGCGGATGCGCCATGGCAATGAGGTTGGCGCCCAGAGCCAGCGCCTTGGCCGCATCCAACCCGTTGCGAATCCCACCCGAGGCAATGAGGGGAAGCGTGGGCAGCCGGTCGCGGCACAACCGCAAACTTTGGACTGTAGGGATCCCCCAATTGGAAAAAATCTGCGCCAATCGCTGGCGGCCGGGGTCTGTAGCCCGCATTCCCTCAATTTGCGCCCAGGATGTCCCGCCCGCTCCGCTGACATCAATAGCTTTGACTTGACGCTTGGTCAATTCCACCGCCAGATCCGGCGCGATGCCCGAGCCGACTTCCTTGGCCAAAAGCGGGACCGGCAAAGCGCGGGCCACCGTCTCAATCTTATCGAGCAAGCGTGAGAAGTTGGTGTTTCCTTCCGGTTGAATGGCCTCCTGCAACGGGTTCAAGTGAATGAACATGCCATCCGCCCGAATCGCCTCACGGGCCCGCTGGAACTGGTCAATCCCCATGCCATAGTTGAGTTGGACCGCTCCAAGGTTGCCAAACACCGGCATGGTGGGCCCGACCTCGCGGACGATCGCAAAGGACGGGAGAGCCCGGGGGTCTTCGAGCATCACCCGCTGGCTTCCCACGGCCATCGCCAGCCCCAATTCACGCACTGCTTCAGCCAAATGCCGATTGATGTCGCCGCTGCGCTCGGTCCCGCCGGTCATGCTCGACACTAAAATGGGAGCCGACAAGGCGTGGCCCAAAAAATGCGTTTCGAGGGACACATCGGCCAAGTCCAATTCGGGCAAGGCTTGATGCATGAACTCCCAGTCGTCAAAGCCGGCCGAACGCGTCATCGTGACCGGCTTTGTCAGGGCAATGTCGATGTGGTCGTCTTTTCGCTTTCGAATATCAGCCAATGCTGTTCTCCCCCAACACGGGTGTCCACACCTGCAGCGCTCCGGCTTGTGCAAGCGTTGCAGCCACCTGATTCTGCCGATTTTTATCCGGAGCCAAGGCAATCATGGACCCGCCTTCTCCACTGCCAGTCAATTTGGCTCCCAATGCACCCTGCTCGAGGGCAGCCCCAACCAGTGCGTTCAAATGATCCGTGGCAATGCCTAGCTCCGCTAATTGTTCATGGGCCCCCGTCATCAGCCTACCCAACTCCGCATAGTCTCCTCGGGACAACGCGGTCCGGGCACGGGACGCCAGGGCGGCGAGGCGGTCCACGGGGCTCTCGCCCCCCTGGAGCCGCTCGAGGCTCTCTCGGACATGCTGAACCGCCTCACGGGTATTGCCGGGGACGCGGGAATTGGCCACAACCAGAAAGAGCGGCCGCATAAGCGGCAAAGACTCCGGTCGGCGCCCCCGCACAAACCACAGGGGATAGTCGGTGCTGGCAGCCCAGGCATCCACGCCGCTAGGCGTCCCATGCGCGTGCGTCTCGGCGATATGGACCAAGTGCAGCAGCTGTTCTTGAGTCAATGGATGCCGATGGACGTCATAGAGCGCCCGCACCAGCGCCACCGCCACCGCCGCGCTGGATCCCAGGCCATAACCCGGCGGGATCTCGGAACGGATGGTGAGAGAGAATCCAGAAAGCGAGGATTCGAGCTCTCGACGCGCTTCCTCTACCACTGCGGCCAGTCCGGACAAACGCTCCGGGGCCTCTTCCAACTTGCCCTGGAAATAAGTGCAGTCTATCCGGTCGCCGCCTGATGCCAGGCCGACCTCAACCAGTACGCGGATAGGTTCCAGCGGGAGCACGATGGCAGGATGCCCGTACACCACGGCATGCTCTCCGATAAGGATTGCCTTCCCGTGGGCCTGCCCTTTCCCAACCCGTGCTGCCGGCTCAGTCACAATACTCACCGTCTCCGAGTCTCCACTAATTGTCCATCCTCCGCGTTCGCGCCGCTCGAGGAGCGGCGGGCCCGCGCGTGCAGGGCCATGTGGCCTTTTTGAATTCCTTCCGTCACGAGAGCCCGCAAGGCGGCCATGTTTTGGGCCAAGCCCACGGCCACCATGACCTGCGCCAACTCCGCCGCCTCCGAAACCTTGAGCATCTTCAGGGCCACGCCCACCGCCGGGTTGACGCGGGTAGACCCGCCCACGATGCCGACCGGCATCGGGAGTTCCAATGAACCGACCAGATCACCGGTCTGGCTGATGGACCATTCGGTCATGGATCGGTAGCGCCCGAAACGAGCCGCATAAGCATGCGCCCCCGCCTCAATGGCGCGCCAATCCTGGCCGGTCGCCAGGGCTACCGCGTCGACGCCATTCATAATGCCTTTGTTGTGGGTTACCGCCCGGTAGACGTCCGATTCCGCGAAAGCATAGGCCGAGACGATGCGGTCACGCACCTCCTCGCCGGACAACCGATCTGTCGCCAGCAAGGCGGGCGGGACGGTACACCGGGCACGCGCCAAACATTGATCCGTATAGTTTGAAAGAATGCGCAAATAGACTGTACCTCCGGAAATGCGCTCCACTTCCGGCGCGATCGCCTCCATCATGGTGTCAATGACGTTGGCTCCCATGGCGTCCCTCGTGTCGACAATCACCTGCACGACCAGCATTTCCGGCCACGGATCCTGAGATTGATGGTTGAGGAGGCGCACGTCCAGCTCCAAGGCCCCGCCGCCCCGTGCTTTCATTTTAGGCTGAGACGCATTGGCGATGTCCAAGAGGGCTTGCGCCCGACCCATCAACTTCTCGCGGCCCTCCAGAAAATCGGGGCAGTTGACCACTTGCACCTGACCGACCATGCGCCGCTCCGAGGCTTCGGTCGCAAACCCTCCAGCGGTGCGGACAATCTTCGCCATATTGCTGGCGGATGCCACAATGGACGGCTCTTCGACCGACATGGGGACAAGATAGTCGCGGCCATTAATCTGAAAGTTTGTCGCAATGCCCAGAGGCAGGGCTAAAATCCCCAGCGCATTTTCAATCATTTTGTCCGCTCGCTCCGTGCTGAGCCCGCCGCCCGGCGCAAGAGATTGAACCTCCTCAGGTGTCAGGCCGCACAACTCCGCCACCACCCGCAGGCGTTCCTCCACGGGCAACGCATAGAAGCCCGGTAATCGCGACGTCATCACAAACTGCCTCCTCCTACAGCACGAACGGGCCGCGGCGTCATCGCTCGCGTGTGTTCAGCGCCAAAGCCAATTTAGTGAAATACCCGGGCACTATGCACGTACTCCGCCTCAGGCGTTCCGGATCGGTGGTTGATCACACGACCCAATACAAAAAGCAAGTCCGACAACCGGTTGAGATAGGTCAACACCGGCGCAGGAATCGGCTCCAACCGTCCCTAGTGGACAACTTCCCGTTCCGCACGCCGTACGACGGTGCAAGCCAACTGAACCAAAGCCCCCGTAGGAGATCCTCCGCGAAGGATAAACTTTGTAAGAGGCAGCAACACGGCCTGATAATGGTCAATCACCGGTTCCAATTGAGCGGCCGCATTGTCAGGCGTGCGATAGGGATGCTTTTCGTCGTCAACGCGCGCCAGATCCGCTCCCACATCCCAGAGCATTTGCTGCCCGTCGATCAGCACAGACACGATGTCCTCCAACTCCTCATTAGAGGCCATCAAGCTGACAGCCACCCCGATAAGCGCCCCGGCCTCGTCCACTGTCCCATAGGCTTGAACTCGGGCGTCATCCTTATACCGTCTGACACTGCCAATAATCTGCGTTTTGCCCGAATCATCACCCCGTCGGGTATAAATCGGCATGCTGTGCCCCCTCTTTTTACTATCCTAACACTCGTCCTTGCCAATATCCCTATCATTCGCACGCGTATTCGAGAAGATCGTGACCAGTATCACAAACAGGTTCGCTCCCGACAACATTCCTTTATTTAAATAACGATTGGATGCAAGGAAAATAACAGGTTTAGCCCCTGGCCCATCTCGAGTCGGAACGGAGCGGTGCCTTGGCACATGCTTGTGATATCTATCACAGTGAACGACTGGAAACCGCTTACAATTCCACTCGGGTTCCGCCGCAGGCGGCGCCTCGCCCATTTGGTAGGCACGGGCGAGACAGCACATTTTAAGGGGGGGTTAAGGATGTCACTAGACGAGCAAAGCATCTGTCTCCGTCTTGGGGACAAGGCACCTGACTTTGAGGCCACAACAACGCACGGCATTGTGCGTTTGTCTGACTTCTCCGGGCACTGGCTTATGCTGTTTTCCCATCCAGCTGACTTCACACCTGTATGAACCTCGGAGTTCATCGCCTTGGCAAGGCGATATGGTGAATTTGCTCAAAGAGATGTGAAGCTTTTGGGGCTGTCCGTCGACTCCGTCTATTCGCATCTCGCATGGTTTGACAGCATCAAGGCCAACTTTGGGTTGGAGATTCCCTTTCCGGTCATTGCCGACACCGATTTGAATGTCGCCCGACGCTACGGCATGATAGGCAGCGAATCGACCACACCCCCCGTGCGCAGCGTGTTCTTCATCGACCCTGAATCGACGATCCGCGCCACATTAACATATCCTGCCCCCATTGGACGCAACATTGATGAACTCTTGCGCGTGTTCGATGCCTTTCAGGAAAACAGTGCAAGCGGCGGTTGCGCCATTCCCGCCAACTGGCGGCAGGGTGATCGCACGCTGAGTTCCGCTCCAGCCACCGTAGACGCACTAAAAAAGCGCTGGCAAATGGCGGAAGATTCCGGGTATAAAGCCTGGTATTACAAAATAAACGAGTAGACTAGGAAATCTTGAGCCCATGGAACACGATCCAGGGGCTCACCGTTTGACAGAGTGTAAAGGGCTTCACGCGAACTGTCTTCGCCATGACGGTGTCGTCAATTCTCGGAAGGAGGCTGCCCGTACACGGTACCCCGAAACGTCGCCAGAGACCATCTTCATAAGAGATAAGTTCTTCGCCTCCACCGTAAATACCATACCGCATCGTGGAAGTTCGAACTGTGATCCTCTTCACTTGTTGCTCGAAGACGGGGGCAGCGGAAGTCCCCCGCCGCTCCTGCTTTGCGGCCAGGTCCCACAGATATGAACACCCTATGTGACAACCATCACGTTCTCCACGCACTCGAAGCGGCATCATGTACGCATGGAGTGTGGCTCAATACGGGCACGGGGAAACGGAGGGCTGGCAATGACGCAATGGTGGCGTCTTTGGGAAGGCATTATCACCGAGTACTGGGACGGTGAGTGGCGCCTAGGGGCGAAAGACCTAGGAGGCGATCTGGCTATCGCCCTGGTCGTCCCAGTGGAGGACCACTTATTGGTGGCCATGGACCATTCCCTGTTGCGCTTCTTGGCGGATGAGCAAGATTTGGTTGTAATGTCCGATGCACTGCGCCGCTTGGTGAGTTACGACCAGTTAAATACGCCTGGCCTGTTCGCAGCGTTGCCCATGACAGTCGAGTTGAAGGGGCGCATTAGCGAAGCTTCGACCCTGCATCGATACACCGGACGGCGACGCTCATAACTGGGCGCCGAGCACGATGGAACCACCGTCTAGATCGCTTCAAGGGCGATTAAGGCGGCTCTCAGCCGAACCTGACGCTATCACTTGCCATCTGGTAGGGCCATGCGCTTCATGATAGATAATTAAAGCCCCGAGTGATCCACACGGGGCTTTAATTTGACAGAATGTTTGCGAAGTATGCCCTTATCCTCTAGACTCTCATTGGCATCCATCCCTTAGCTCTTTGTGGTCAGCGGCTAAAGGTACGGCTACACCTGCCCGTGGCCAGAAAGCATTCCGTTATGCAACGAATTCTTTTGCCACTAACCTTAAGGCCATCCTAGGGCTCCCATAGATCACACACTGTGATCGCCATCACATCCAACCAAACTGGGCGGCAGCAAGAAAGGAAATTCCGCTATCGCCGCATTC
>JAKADO010000134.1 GCA_021820485.1 Bacillota bacterium | reverse complement strand
GGGTTGGCCAGGAGAGGCGGGGCGTCACGGAACGCCCGGTCTCGGTGGCCGGCTTTGAGATGGGCCACCGCCCGCCGCATCGTCAAGGCAGCCCGACCTTCCGTATCGTGCAACGGAGTCGCGGAGAGCGCCTGGTCAAAGGCTGCGACAGCGTCGGCGGGACGTTCGCGCTGTACCGCGATTTTGCCCAGGCCGTCATAGGCACGGATTAAGGTTGGCCGATCCGGCTCCATAGCGAGCGCCTCTTCCCAAAAATCGCTCGCCGCCTCAAAGAGTCCAAGGCGAAAAAAGCGTTCGCCGCGGGCTTCGAGCGCTGCCGCACTACACATACGGCACCGTGAACGTGATGCGGGTGCCGTGCCCAGGGGAACTGGCAACGTCGGCACGCCCCCCGACCACTTCCAGCCTCTCCACCATATTGCCGAGCCCATAATGACCCGGGGGCCGGTGGGTCGGGTCGAATCCCTTGCCATCATCCGTCACGATGCACGTCACCTGATCCTCGGTAGCCATGAGTTCAATTGCAATGGCTCGGGCCTCGGCATGCTTGGCTGCATTGGTCAAGGCCTCCTGGACTGCGCGATAGAGCATCATTTCCGCATCCGCCGGCAAGACACGCACATCGCCGCTGACATGAACCGTCACAGGCACCGCCCAATCCCGCTGCACGCGATGCGTCAAGCCCTTCAACGCCTCGTCCAGACCCATGGCGTCGACGGCGATCGGCTGCAAGTCATAGATGAGCTGACGAAGTTCAGAGGTTGCTTGAACCAGTCTGTGGTGCATTCGCCGAATCTCCGCCTCGGCCAAGGCGGGATCGACCTGAATCAGCTGACTCAGCATGTTGAGCCGCATACTTGTATTGGATAACACCTGTACGGGGCCATCGTGCAGGTCGCGGGCAAAACGGCGCCGTTCTTCCTCCAAAATGTGTACAGTCCGTTGCGAGCGGTTCATCCTAGACTCCTTTCCGCGTGGCGCGGTGCAAGAAAGGGGGAGAGCTTCCCCCCCTCCCCCACTTAGTCCCATACATATTCCATGCCGTCGTAGGTCGACTTCATGGTCGACCCCTGCGGCGAGCGGTTAGCTTGCCCTGCGGCGCTGCCCGTATTCGACACGGCGTACGTCGGCTGGCCGGGAGTTCCCACAGCATTCGCCATATACGCGGACGCTGCCGGCGCTGAAGCCACGGCCAATGTGGCCGCTGCCAACAGTCCCAGAATGACGCGTTTCATTCCTAATCACCTCCTTTCAATGCCGCGTAGCTCAGTTGCATGGTCTGGCGCGGGGTCCGCAACGCATGACGCAGACCGCCTATCACAACCAGTACACCGGGGTACGCAGAGGCTGCCGCAACCACGCCATCCTTTGAGGCAACCTCGACACTGGTCTCAGTGCCCGCGAGGTCTCCGAGTGTTTCGCACTGCACCCGTTCGACAACCGACACAAACCCGCCCACCACGTCGGTTGCCACAAGGCTCCCAGCTGCCAAATGGGACGACCGGGCACTATCCACGGTGAGTGAGTCCGTGGCATCAATGGAGCTGGTTTCCACTCGATGGAACCCGGTCGGATGGGGGATGCGCCCCATCGGCAACGTTTCAACGACAGGATCGCGCATTTCAAATTCGGTACGGAGGCTCCAGAGGTGGGTGAGCATGTGGACCAACTCCTCCCCGGCCGCGAGGTGTTGGTGAATTGTGGCTGCCAGGTTAATCCATGCGCCGTCCCACCGCAGTCCGGGCCAACGAGACACTTCCTTGACCCACGCTAAGGATTCCAAGACGTCCGAAAACTTGTCGACGACCACCCGGGCCATTACCGCCCCTAAGCGATCTCCGAGCGCTGCCAGCTCCTCGACTGTCAACTCCAGATCGTAGAGGCCATCCACAATGCGCGTCGTGTGGTAGCGGATCCCCTGACGGACGTAGCGTTCAAGCCCCAGAGTCACCCGTGAATCCACCGTGGCGCCGCGAACCACGACGGCGCCCCCGACCACCACGTCAGCACCACGCACATCGCCTGCCACCGTAAGATTTCCGGAGACCACGACTGTCCTTCCGCGGATATCGCCGCGCACCACAAGATCGCCATCAATCGCCAAGACATCTGAGGCGGCCCCGACAGCCGGCATCTCTTGCTGCGCGACCACATCGACGATAGTCGCATCAAAAACAACGGCGCCCGGCCGATTCGCGACCAAGTGGGTCCCATGGGTCATGACCGTCACGCCGGACCCCAACTGCACCTCGCGACCGGTCCGAATCAGCGGGGCCGGCAGCAATTCGCCCCGCACCGAGCGACCGGGGCGCGCCGGATCGGGCTGGCGGCGTCCGATCGTCGTCCCGGTGTCCACTATCCATGGCCCGTCCAATCCAGCCGGACGAAACGACTCCAGCGTCCCGCCACCGGGGTGAGGCGGGGTGCCGCGGGCTACGACCAAGGATCCAGACTTCAGTGGTGTCAAAAAGGCCTCGATGGTGGCGGAATCCACGATCCCCTCCGTAATCCCGGTACGGACCAACTCGGTGCGAACCTGCGCCAGTGTCGCCGGCGGCGGATCCACCGCAATGCGCCGAGCTTCCAGCACGAGCCGCGTGGAAGGCGTTGTCGGCATCAACACCCGACGCTCGCCGGCGGCATACGCCACGTTCAGTACCGCCTCCATCCCGTCAGGCGTCACCGTAATGACTAATCGCGACTGCGGAGCCTGGACAAGCAGGCGGACATGAACCCGCGTACCCTCCTCCAAGACCCGCTCGCCCACCACCCGTGTCCCATTGATTGATACCCGAAGCCAATCCCAATCCGGCACCACGAGCACGGGATAGTGCCCCCGGCGGCGGCGGGGGTTTCGGATTTGGATCTGGCCCGCGCCATCCACCCAGACTAGTCCATCGTGACCGTGGGCCGACCGCTGGGGTGGCGGGGGAGCGGATGGCTCCGCCTGCGTGTCGGGTTGCGGTGCCACCATGGCCTTGGGACGCTTCGGCGGACGCCGTTTGAACCAACGCTCTATCATCGCGGCGCGGCCCCCGACAGGCGCGAGCCATGCCCCGTCGATCCTCGGATCACCCGTTCGATTTGATCCACGGTGACGGGTTTGGAGAGCAGCCAGTGCACGCCGGCTGCCTTGGCCTTGGCATCAATGTCAGCGTCCGCCAGCACACTAATCATGGCGATCCGCACATCCGGCCATTGGGCCCGGATCTGAGCCGCCAACACATCCCCCGGCATGCCAGGCATTTGAAAGTCCGTAATCACCAGATCCACTGGGTGGTTGGCAAGCCACACCAGGGCCTCCATCCCGGTGGCCACGTCGCCCACCACAACCCCACCTGCCAGCGTGGTTATCTGTGACAGCACCGTCCGCGTTTCCTGTGTGTCATCAACGATGAGAGTTCTCACCATGGGCCAGATCCTCCACTTCTATCCAGTAACCGAGCAGTCGTTCGCCGGTACCAATCCCAGGTTTGAAGGCTCGAACCGCTCACGCTCCCCCGCGCTCCGGTGAGTGGCCTCCTCAAAAACCGGATCTAACTTGGCAACATCCGCATACGGAAGGGAGAGACGGAGTCGAGTTCCGGGCTGCCCCGGCAGTGCATCCACAAAGACGCGCCCACCGATTAATTCCATCCACTGCCTCATGTGCACCAGCCCATAGCGACCCGGTTGCCGCTGTTGGGGATCAAACCCGCGACCATCATCGATGACATCACAACGCAACGTGCCATAAACCACGGTAAGCTGAATCAAAATCCTATCCGCCTGCGCATGCCTTAGGGCATTGATGACCGCCTCCTGGATGGCTCGATACAGCGCCATAGCCACGGCGGGACTGAGACCCGCAGCTTCACCCCCCTCATCAGCCACCGTAATCGGGGTCCCCCATTCCTCCTCCAAACGATGGGCCATCGCGGTCAGCACGGGCGTTAATCCCACCGCATCGATGGCCACCGGTTGCAGGCGATGAATCCGTTGGCGAATCTCCATCGCCGTCCGCCCGAGCCGCCGACGGATTCGGAGAATTTCCCCTTCCGCCCTGGTCGTATCGTGATCCAACAGGCGGCTGACGACATCCAACCGAAGGCTGGTGTTGACCAAGACTTGAAGCGGCCCCTCCTGCAAATCCCCTGCAAACCGTCGCCGTGCGTCTTCCGTCAGACAAATCGCCCGCTCGCCGTCCACCATGGTGATTTTCCTCCTATCTCATTAGCGTTTGCATGCATGGCCGATCGCATTGCGACCACAATGCTCTGATTGCTCACACGATCGTCTAGTCTCTTCCAACGCGACCTACTCCGTCCACGGCGGCCCCCAACGTGTCGCAGATCCCCGTTCTCTTGCCGGCAGGCTCCCCGCACAGCTGGCAGGGAAAGACCGTGCGTGCCGACTAGGACAATCGCACACATCCCGCACAAAAAAGCAGCGACCCGATCGGGTCGCCGCTACGCACACAGATCTGCATACAAGTGGCAACCCGGCCGTCTTAGGCGTGTGAATGCCCGTAGACCCGTGGCTTTGCGTCCCAACGTTTCCATTGGTTTGCCCAGAGCACTTCTTACATTACGTACAATTTCTTAGCATGGGCGGCGATATGACGTCAAATTTTAACTCAAATCACGAGGAGAATCGGTGCGATTAAACCTCCAAACCTCCAAGGGCCCTTGCTGCAATACGATGGGTCCGTCGATCCCACCGGCGGCGTGGCGGAACTTCATCCGCCACCCGACGCGCTTATTCTCAACGCCAAACGGCGCGCTCCCTATCCCGGCGGGGCCAAGCCCGCTGCGGCGGCAGACGGAACGAGCGGGGAGGAGCCCGGCGGAGCCACCGTGACCAACGCGCCAATATAGAGATGCGGATAAATGTGTTGGGCGACCGGAATCGGCACCTCGACACACCCCAAGCTCTGGGGAAATCCGTATTGGGCCCGCTGAAATCCATGCACCGCTTGGCTTTTGTCGAAATAGTTAATCCAGTGCACTGGATCAGCATAGGGCGTGCCATTGGGATTGGTGCCACGCATCACTTGAAATACGCGCCGCTCATCCACGGCGTAGCTCCCTAACAGGGTCGGGGTTTGCGGAATCCCCGTATTCGCCAATGTCGACAGCACGACTTGTCCCCCCACCCAGAGCCACAACCGTTCCGGCAGCGTTTCGGAGACGTACACATACGCGTAAGGCGTATGTGTAACCGCATGACGAACCACCGCCCGCTGTAGCGCGGTCCAGACCGCAGGCCCCGGAATTCCATTCACCGGGAGATGCTGCTGCTTCTGAAAGGCAATCACGGCCGCCTGAGTCATGGCGGTCCAATAGGTGGGGTTCCACAGCGCGCGCAACGCCGCAGGGATGGCCGCATAGCGCCACACAAATCGCCCTGCCGGAGGCTGATAGACGGAGTCCCATCCCGACCGTCCCGCGTTAGCCGACGCAGTCCAGTGCAGAGGCAAATAGCC
>JAKADO010000133.1 GCA_021820485.1 Bacillota bacterium | reverse complement strand
TCGCGGCAAGGCGACACGCTGGAGCTCACCATTGATGAGAACATTCAATGGATGGCTGAGCGCGCTGCTGAGCATGCCATGATCTCGACGGGCGGGAAGGCTGTCATGATTACGGTCATGCATCCCCAGTCGGGCGGCATATTGGCCATGGCGCAGCGTCCCACCTTCAATCCCAATCACTTTCGCGACTTTAATCCCAAGCGGTATCGGGAGCTGGCTGTGACAGACGCCATTCCACCGGGATCCATTTTCAAGCCGGTCACGCTGGCCTCGGCTCTGGAAGCGGGCACAACCAGTCCGGGGGCCGGATTCTACTGCCCTGGCTTCAAAATCGTGCTGGGCCGGCGCGTCAACTGTTGGCGCCCTCAGGGACATGGAGCGGAGTCCTTGGCGGACATTGTCAAGAACTCCTGCAACGTGGGGTTCATGGACCTGGGCTTGGGCCTTGGCGTTGATCGGTTCTATGAAGGGCTCAATCACTTTGGCGTCATGTCCCGCACGGGCATCGACCTGCCCGGCGAAGCGGTCGGCATTTTTCCGCGCAAGGGGCGCGTCACCGCACTGGACCTGGCCATCATGGCCTTTGGGCAGACCTTGACGGTAACCCCGATTGGCCTTCTCACGGCCATCAGCGCTATTGCCAATGGCGGCGAACTCTTGAAGCCGCATGTCGCGCGATCCCTCCGGTCGCCGGACGGGAAGATTCTCAAGAGTTTTGACAGTGACCGGGTCCGCCGCGTAGTCTCGTCTGAGGTTGCCTCTCTGGTGCAGAACATGATGACCGGCGTCGTGCGGCTGGGCTCTGGGAAACTGGCGCAAATTCCCGGCTACCGTGTGGCGGGAAAAACTGGAACCGCCCAGAAGGTGGTGAACGGACGCACAGAGAAGGGTATCTACATCTCCTCCTTTGTGGGGTTCGCGCCGGTGCCCAATCCAGTGGCTGCCATCTTGATTTCCATCGACGAGCCGCAAGGGGCCTTTTACGGCGGGCAAGTGGCGGCGCCTGTCTTTGGGCGCCTGATGAGGGACATTTTGCGGTACCTCAAGGTCCCTGCCACCGAGCCCATCAAGCCCCCCAAGCCGGGTCAACCGGCCATGGTGCCGGACTTGGTGGATTTAAGCCCGGAAGTGGCGGTCCGGGATGCCGAAGAGTTTGGTTTTCCGGTACAATTTAGTGGACATGGACGCATCGTCGTCCAACAATCCGTAACCTATGGCGGATATCGTCCAGCGGGCACACTACTGACGTTGACATTGGGGGACCGGAGCCGCGATTATTTGCAGTGGGTGACGGTTCCGCAATTTGTCGGAATGACGGTGTCCCAGGCCCACCAACTGGCGTTTGAATTAGGACTGAATGTGGCCGTGATGCTCGGGCAGGGCGAGGGACGCGTGGTTCGTCAGGCTTACCGTCCTGGTGAGCAGGTCAAGTCGGGAACGACAGTCGCCCTGTGGACCGGGATTTAGCGTGGAGGCCGTGAAAGTGGGGAAGGTCTTATGACAATTAAGGAATTGGTTAAATTAATGGGCCGCGGGCGCATCGTAGGGCCTGAAGGGGTTCAGATTACAGGAATTCAACACGATTCCCGCCAGGTCGTGCGCGGCGACCTGTTTTGCGCCATCCCCGGATTTCACACGGATGGCCACCTGTACTGCGCCGAGGCGGCGGCGCGCGGCGCAGCGGGGTTTTTGGTGGAACGGCCCGAAGCCATTCCCGATGGGGCGACTGGGATTGTCGTGGACAATGCCCGCTTGGCGCTGGCCAAGGTGGCCGATGTTTTCTACGGCCATCCCTCCGGACGGTTGTGGATGGTTGGAGTCACGGGCACCAATGGGAAAACCACTACGACCCACTTGGTGCGGGCAGTCCTGGAAGGCAGCGATGTGGCCTGTGGACTCACAGGCACGCTGCACACCCTGATTGGGCCGGAGACGTTTAAAGTGGTGCGGACGACGCCGGAAGCACCGGATTTGCAGCGTATTTTGCGGCACATGGCGGACCGCGGCATGAAGGCGGCGGTCATGGAAGTGTCATCGCATGCATTGGCGCTCGCCCGTGTGGATTATGTGGACTACGATGTGGCGGTATTTACCAACCTCACCCAGGACCACCTGGACTTTCACAAGGATTTCGAAAGCTACTTTAAAGCCAAGGCGCTCTTGTTCGAACGGCTGGGCCAGGGAGCCAAGAAAAAGGGGCCGCAAGCGGCTGTCATCAATGGCGACGACCCCTATGCCGATCGGCTGAAGGCGCTTACCTCGGTGCCGGTGCTGACGTATGGATTGGGGAAAGCCAACGACATCCGCGCCACTCAAGTGCACATCACCAGTCGCGGTGTGCAGTTCTTGGCCACGTTCCCATCCGGTGCGCAGCAGGCGGTGGAATTTGGCATGCCAGGCCGATTCAATGTGTTGAACGCCTTGGCCGCCATGGGAGTGGGGCACGTCTACGGGATCAGTCCCGAGAAGATGGCGGCGGCGCTGGCTCGCTACGGGGGCGTGCCGGGCCGGTTTGAACGCATCGATGAAGGGCAGCCCTACACCGTCATCGTGGATTATGCGCACACGCCGGACGGTCTGGAGAACGCGCTGACCACCGCGCGGGAATTTGCCATGGGGAAAATTGGCGTTGTATTCGGGGCAGGCGGAGACCGCGACCGCGGCAAGCGCCCGTTGATGGGCGAAGTGGCGGGACGCTTGGCCGATTGGACCGTGCTCACGGCTGACAATCCGCGATCCGAGGATCCGCTCGAAATCATTCATCAAATTGAAGAGGGCCTCAAGCAGGTGAACGGTCAGTGGCAGGTGGAACTGGATCGGGAGCGGGCCATCAAGCTGGCCCTGGCACAGGCACAGCCCGGCGACGTCGTGCTCATTGTCGGCAAAGGGCATGAAACCTATCAAATTTATCGCGATGGCACCATCCACTTTGATGACCGTGAGGTGGCTCGTCAAATGCTAAGGGAGATCAAGCATTCATGATTTCATTGACCTTTGGCCAGATAGAGACGTGGACCGGCGGTGAATTGTTGCACTGTCCTCGGGGTGGGAGCGTGGCGGAACTCAGCATCGACAGTCGCCAGGTTCGGCCAGGGGTATTGTTTGTGGCGCTCCCCGGGACTCATACCGACGGGCACGCGTTTGTCGAGGAGGTCTGGCGGGCCGGGGGCGTGGCGATGGTGCGCCGCGACTACCCTAACCAGGAGGGGCCGCAAATTCGTGTGGCGTCGCCGCTGGAGGCCATGGGGCGGCTGCTGCGCCAGTACCTGGAAGCGCATCAGGTGACGGTGGTGGGGGTCACTGGCAGCGTGGGCAAGACCAGTGTGAAGGAACTCACTGCGGCGGTGCTCCGTCAGCGCTACGTGACCAGCGCGTCGTTGGGCAATTACAATACCGCGATTGGGCTGCCGCTCTCGTTTTTCGCGGGGCCTGCCGACACCACTCATTTCGTTGCGGAAATGGGAATGAGCGCGCCGGGAGAAATCCGGCATTTGACGGCGATTGCTCCACCGGACGTGGCCGTCATTTCCACGATTGGCCCCAGTCATCTGGAGAAATTGGGTTCCATGGAAGCGATCCAAAAGGCCAAGGGAGAAATTCTGGAAGGGTTGAAGCCCTCGGGGTTGGCGATTTTGAACCATGATAACGGCTGGGTCCGCGAACTCGGCGAAAAGACGCCGCGGCGCGTCCATTGGTTTGGCACCGGGGCGGGAATGGACGGGCAGGTGCTGTCGTCGGAGGTTGAGGAGACACACACGCTGATTCGTGTATCCATTCTGGGGGAAGAGGGAGAAGTGCGGCTCCCGTGGCTCGGAGCGCATCAAGGTCAGAATGTGGCCGCTGCGCTGCTGGTGGCCCGGGAATTGGGGCTGGATCTGGCGACGGCCATTCACGGCGTCGAGTCGGTGGAGGCCAATCGGTCACGCATACGCGTGGTTAAGGCCGGCTCCCTCACGTTGTTGGAAGATGTCTACAACGCCAGTCCGCTCTCCGCCAAGGCTGCGCTGGATGTGCTCGAAAGCCGGCCTGGGCGGCATGTGGCTGTGATTGGCGACATGCTGGAATTGGGCGCGGCGGAGGTGCCCGGGCATCGCGAAGTGGGCGCCTACGCCGGCGGGCGCGCCGACCTGCTGTTGGCGGTGGGGGCGCGGGCGCGGGACACGTTCTTGGCCGCCCAAGAAGCTGGGGTGGAGGCTTTGTGGGTATTGTCCCGCCAAGAGGCGCTGGCCGTTTTGGAAGAGCGGATTCTCCCGGGCGATGTGGTGCTCATGAAAGCTTCGCGCGGCATGCAATTCGAAGAGTTGGCCCGCTGGCTGGAAGACTGGGGGCGGAGTCAATGAGAGATGCTTGGGCGGGCATTCTCGGGTTGGCGGTCTCCCTGGCGCTGGGGCCCCTGGTGATTCCTCTCTTGCGCCGCCTCAAGCTGGGTCAGCAGGTGCGGGACGTGGGCCCCGAAGCGCATTTGAAGAAGCAAGGCACGCCGACCATGGGGGGTGTGATTTTTCTGATTGGCCTTCCAGTCGCCGTGGCGGTGCTGGATCCGCACAGCGCCCGCGCTTGGGCCTTGACGCTCTTGACGCTCGGATACGGCCTGATTGGGTTTGCGGACGACTTTCTCAAAGTGGCCATGAAGCGGCCCTTGGGGTTGAAGGCGCGCGAGAAGCTGCTGCTGCAAGTAGTGTTGGCCGTAGCGTTCGCCTGGTACGTGTACCGCTTTATGCCGCCTCAGGGCTACATGCTCCCGTTTCACTTGGGGGACTGGCCGATGGGCTGGTGGTATGGCCCCATTACGGTGTTGGCCGTTTTAGGGGCGGCCAATGCGGTCAACATCACAGACGGCGTGGATGGATTGGCGGCAGGGGCTACCGCACTGTCCTTCGCCTTCTTTGCCTTGCTCGGGTTAAAGCTCAAAGACCAGCCCGTCATGCTGGCCGCGCTGGCGATGGCGGGGGGCTTGGTTGGATATCTGCGCGTCAATCTCCATCCAGCCAAGGTTTTTATGGGGGACACCGGTTCCTTGGCGCTGGGGGCAGGCTTGGCAGGAGCCGCGGTGCTGACGGGCGCCCCGCTGCTCTTGCCAGTCGTTGGCATCCTGTATGTCCTCGAAACATTGTCCGTCATCATTCAGGTGATTAGCTTTCGCTTGACCGGTCGACGGGTGTTTCGGATGAGTCCACTGCATCACCATTTTGAGCTTGCCGGTTGGTCGGAGGAACGGGTGGTGGCGGTGTTTTGGCTGATATCGGCTCTGGGAGCGGTCGTGGCATGGTGGTAGAGCCGACTGGGAGGGAAGGGGCCATGGAGAAGCGGTCAGGCCATTTTGACTATCTGCTGCTGTTTGCCGTCCTCGGGCTCTTGTCGATTGGCACCTTGGTGGTCTTTACGGCGAGTGCCTCGATTGCCTACCACACGCTGGGCAATACCTACTATTATCTGGAACGCCAAATCATGTGGGCGGTTCTGGGCCTCATTGTGCTCGCCATAGCGGCGCGCTTCGACTACTGGCGTTACCAAAAATGGGCTTTGCCGGTGTTCGGT
>JAKADO010000132.1 GCA_021820485.1 Bacillota bacterium | reverse complement strand
GCTCTCCCGCCGCTATCGGGTGGTGACGTATGACCCGCGTGGCGTAGGGGAAAACGCCGCCTTTGCTCCCGAACTGGACGCCTGGGTGAACGACGTGGGTGATTTGATGGAGGAGTTGGACCGGCCCGTGCATTTGATGGGCGTGTCCCTGGGCACCTGGGTCATGTCGCGCGCCGCGGTGCGCTGGCCCGATCGGGTTCGCCGCCTGGTGTTGATGGGGACAACCCCGGGTTTCCCCAATGGCGCGGCGCAAGTGGAAGCCCGGAGGGAAGAGCTCGAGACCCTGTCAATGGGCGATTTCGCGAAACAATATGCCTCCGCAACCTTAACCGCATCGGCCGACCCCGAGGTTCGTGAGCAACTGGTCTTGGACTTGTCGGCCATGAATCCGGAGAAGTACTTGGAATCCATGGCCGCCATTTATACCGCGGAAAACCGTGCGGTCTTTCAGGCGATTGGCTCAGAGACTCTCATCGTGGTGGGCAGTGAGGATACCCGCACCGTCCCGCGCATGGCGGATCAAGCTGCTGAATTGATTGCTGGGAGTGTGGTGCGGGTGGTGCCCAATGCCGGCCACTTAGCGCTCTTGGATCAGCCTTCGCGGATGGAAGAGCTCATCCTAGGATTTTTGGCGAGCGGGATTATCGACGATTAATCGGGGGGAAGCATGGAAGACCGGGCGCGCTATCTCTGGCTCAAACTATTAACCATCTTGGGGCCCACCCTCTTTGTCGCGGGAGCGGAGTTTGTCCGGTCGGTCTATTTGCGTCCCCATTTTTCGCCTACTACCGTGAGCTTGATTGCGGTAGGCACCACGCTGGTCGGCGCCATTGTGTTTTCTTGGTACGTTTTTCGCGCCATGGAGCGGTTGGAGACGGAGCGCCGCACATACAAGGAAGCCATGCTCTCGCTGCAGGAGCGCGAGCGCATCGCCCGGGAGATGCATGACGGCGTGGCGCAAAACTTGGCGGTATTGAAGCTGGAAGCCTATAAGCTGAAGGATTGCGTGGGCCGCCATGACCAGGATGCCATCCACCAGGAAATCGACACCTTTGAAGCGCTCCTGAACCAAACCTATTTGGAGGTTCGGCAAACCCTGTTCGACCTCCGGGCCAGCCGCAAGCTGGACGAAGGATTTTGGCCGACGGTCGAACGGCAGGTCCAGGAATTTGAGCGTCAGACCGGGGTGCGGGTGGCGTTCCAGCCACTCACGCCGCGCCAGGAACTCTGGAACGAGCTTGCGTCAGTTCAAATTTTGCGGATAATACAAGAAGCATTAGCCAACGTGCGTAAGCATGCGCGGGCACGCCGTGTCGACCTGTCCTGCGAGCGGGAAGGCCGTGTGGTGCGATTTGTCATTCGCGATGACGGGGAGGGTTTCATCGCCTCCGAAATCGGTTCGCAATCAGATCATTACGGCCTGTCGGTGATGCGGGAGCGGGCCGAGACCATCGGTGGCCGGCTGACGGTGTCGAGCGGGCCGGATCAGGGCACGACAATCACCTTGGTTATTCCTGTCGACGGGAGGGGAGTGGACAGTGGAAAGAGCAAGGCTCATGGTGGTGGATGATCATGCCCTGTTTCGGTCGGCCTTAGCCTCCTTGCTGAGCCGCCAGCCTGACATGGAAATCGTGGGCGAGGCAGATGGCGGTTGGGAAGCCATCCGCCAAGCGGAGCAATTGCGCCCCGACTTGATTCTCATGGACATCAACATGGCTGAGGGAGACGGATTGGAAGCTACGCGGAGGATTAAAGAGCGTCTGCCGCAATTGAAAATTTTGATGCTGACGGCCAGCGACGATGATGATTTGCTGTTTGAGGCGGTGCGTGCCGGTGCCCAAGGATATCTGATTAAGCACATGAGTCCTGAATCCTTTGTGGAGGAAATACGGCGTCATCTGCAAGGGGAATCGACGATTTCAGAGGAAGTGGCGGCCAAAATCATTCGCACTGTGGCGGAGCGCTCCCATGATGCCGAGGAGACTCCCGTATTCGAGGAATTTACCGCGCGGGAGATTGAGGTGCTCAAATTGGTCGGCCGCGGCCTGACCAACCGCGAAATCGCCGAAGCGCTGGCCATCGCCGAAAATACCGTTAAGAACCATTTGCGCAATATCCTGCAGAAGCTACACTTTGAGAATCGGGTACAAGCCGCAGCCTATGCCATCCGCCATGGGCTGGTGGAAGATTAGGAACAGGAGGACCGCCCATGGAGGACCGCGAAATGGCATTATCGGCACACCTGACAGAACTGCGGAATCGTCTGGCCGTGTCATTGGCGACGGTGGGGGTGCTGTTCCTGGCGGGGTTCTTTGTTGCGCAGCGAGTGCTGGACTGGCTGGTTCACCGCGCCCACGTCAAGCACATCATTGTCACTGGTGTCCCGGAAGCCTTCTTTGCCATCATCAAAGTTGATCTCATCATGGCCTTGGTCGTGGGCTCTCCGCTGATTATGTACCAAGCGGCATCCTTTGTGGTGCCAGGGTTAACCTCCACGGAGCGCAAGGTGGTGGCTGTGGTTCTGGGACCCGGACTGGTGCTCTTTCTGGGAGGCATGGCCGTCGGCTTCTTTGTCTTTGTGCCGTTGGTTCTCCACGTCATGCTGGAGTTCGTTGGCAATGGCGTTTCGGAATATTGGACCCTGGGCAACTATCTGAACTTCATCATCTATTTGACTGTGCCCTTCGGGTTGCTGGCGGAGTTGCCGCTGATTGCCGGGATTATGTCGCGCCTTGGCCTCATTGAACCCAGCATGTTTCGTCGCTATCGCCGTTACGCGCTGGTCATTTCGTTCCTCATCGCGGCGATTGTGGCGCCGCCTGACGCCGTGTCCATGCTGGTGATCGGTGGAGCCATCTATCTGGTGTACGAGTTGTCCTACGTGGTCGCCCGGGTATTGTACCGTCCTCCCAGCGATGCCCCCATAACGACGATGCCTAAACCGTGGGGGGGCAGTGACCGATGACCCTGGCTGACGCGCGCGTCGGCGGGGTGGTGCGGGTGGTGTCGTTTGATCGGCCCGACCAGGCCGCTGAGGCGATCCGATTGGGATTGGTGCCCGGCAGTGAACTTGCGATCCTGCACAAAGTGACGCGCGGGCCCCTGGTAGTGGAGGCGGGCGTCAATCAAGTAGCCGTCGGATACCACCTGGCCCGCCGCATTACAGTCATCCCCCTAGAAAATTCTCACTAGAAATCCCAATACTTGCACTTGGCAAGGAAATCATGGACGTATACACTGGAGAAAACCGCACGCTAAAGGAGGCTCCAGTGTGGGGATTAACCATGTGCTGTTTATTGTCGTCTTTATTTTTGCCCTTTTATGGTTTGGATTATTAGTTCAGGAAAAATGGAGCTATGTCATGCTGGGTCAGCCGTTGGACCGCAGTCAGGATCCGGGACGGCGCTGGGGGAGCGTGGCAACTTTTGTCTTTGGGCAAAAGCGCCTGTTTAAGGACAAGTATTCGGGCCCGATGCACTTCACGATTTTTTGGGGATTCATCATTCTCACCATCGGCTCGATTATTTTCTTGGTTCGGGGCTTGTTCCCCAGCGTGGGAGCGCCTGAGGGCGTTCCGGCGCTGATTCTCAATGTGGCGACCGATGTCATGGCGGTGGCGGTCCTGGTGGCGCTCTTTATGGCCGCCTACAAGCGCTATGTGATACGGCCCAAGCGCTTGGTTCGCAATTTTGATGCGTTGGCGGTGCTCATCCTGATTGCCATCGTGGTGCTCTCTGACGTGGCGATTGAGTCCTTCGGAATCGCCTTGAATGCGCATGCCGCATGGGCCCCGCTCGGCACGTTCATTGGACATTGGCTGCGCGGCTATGGCGCAATCTTTGACCAGCGTGGAATCATTGCTGCCGATTGGGTCAAGCTGCTCTCGTTGATGGGCTTTTTGGTGTATCTCCCGTATTCCAAGCACTTTCACTTGTTTGTGGCGCCGCTCAACATTTACCACCGCAACTTGGACCCGTTGGGCAAACTGCCGGCATTGGACTTGGAGGACGAGAATGCGGAGTCCTTTGGGGTCGGCCAGGTAACAGACTTGGCTTGGACTGACCTGTTGGACGCCTATGCGTGTGTGCAGTGCGGGCGTTGTACCGAACAGTGCCCGGCCAACAATACTGGAAAGCATCTGTCGCCAAAGCAGATCATGGTGGATTTGCGCCATCAATTGGAGGCCGTGGGTCCGATTTTGAAAAAGCCTGAGTCCATGCGCACGCCGGAGGAACTCGAACGGCTGGAGATCCCGATGGCAGGCGGTGTGACCCCGGCCGAGGATCTGTGGGCCTGCACCACCTGCGGAGCTTGTGTCGAAGCGTGCCCGGTCTTTGACGAACACGTGGTCAAAATCGTGGGGATGCGGCGTCACTTGGTTCTCACGCAGGGTGAGATGCCGGACGAGGCGCAGATGTTCTTCAAGAACGTGGAAAATGCCGGGAATCCGTGGGGATTGGGTCTCGATAAGCGGCAACAGTTCGCCGACGCCATGGGAATCAAGGATTTGTCCCGCGGGGATCACGCGGAGGTTCTCTATTGGATGGGCTGCGCCGCGACGTACGACGATCGGGCGCGCAAGGTGGCGGAGGCTACAGTCCAGCTCATGAAACAGGCCGGCGTTGACGTCGGTGTCCTGGGCGCCCGCGAAACCTGCAATGGCGAGGCTGCGCGCCGGATGGGCAATGAGTATCTATTCCAGACCATGGCCCAGCAAAATGTGGAGACCTTGAACGATGTGGGCGTGAAGACCATCGTCACCACCTGCCCGCACTGCTTCAATACCCTGAAGAATGAATATCCGTTCTTCGGCGGGGAATACGAAGTCATCCACCACAGCGAGTTCCTGTCCAAACTTGTAGCCGACGGGCAACTGAAGCCGCTAAACGGGGGAGAGGCCGTCACCGTCACCTACCATGACTCCTGTTACTTGGGTCGGTACAACAACATCTTTGACCAGCCGCGCGACGTGCTGAAAGCCGTACCCGGCGTCGAACTCCGGGAAATGAATCGGAGCCGGGAACAGAGCTTTTGCTGTGGCGCAGGAGGCGGTCGGATGTGGATGGAGGAGAAGGTGGGGACCAAGATTAACCAGGCACGGACGGAACAGGCATTGGAGACGGGTGCCGAAACGATTGCCACCGCATGCCCCTTCTGTCTGACGATGATGCGCGACGGAGTCCAGTCCTTGGGGGAGGAAGAGCGCGTCAAAGTGAAGGACTTCTCCGAAATTCTGGCGGAAAACATGTTGCCGATGTTTCATTAGATAACGCCCTGAGGGCCTTCCCGACAAGGGGAGGTCCTCTTTTTTGGGGACCGGATATCCAGCAGCGTTCCATGATTGCCGTTCTCCACAGCGGGGCATCAGTTGCATTCTCGTGCATTTCCTGCCAGACTGACCCTTGGTAAAAGGCTGGTGATGTCTATGTCTCGTCCGTTGTTTCCGATTCAGGAAAAAGGAATGACCCGCGCCGAGGCGGCGGACCTCTTCAGGGGATTGGCCGAACTCGTGGAAGGTTATCCTAGTAAAGGACTCGTTGTCACCGTCGACATTGGCGTGGCCCAAACCGGCGATGCGCCAAAGAAGACGTCGACCCGCCGGAA
>JAKADO010000048.1 GCA_021820485.1 Bacillota bacterium | reverse complement strand
CCTACCACACTCTGGGCAATACCTACTATTATCTGGAACGCCAAATCATGTGGGCGGTTCTGGGCCTCATTGTGCTCGCCATAGCGGCGCGCTTCGACTACTGGCGTTACCAAAAATGGGCTTTGCCGGTGTTCGGTGTGTCCGTGGTATTATTGGGTGCAGTGCTGATACCTCATGTGGGCATTTCCATCAACGGCGCACGGCGCTGGCTGGGCGTTGGGTCTTTGCAAGTGCAGCCGTCGGAGCTGGCCAAAATCGGGATGATTTTTCTCTTCTCGCGGCTTTTCAGCCTGCATCAAGACCGGATTACCGACTTTTGGCGCGGGGTCGTGCCACACTTGGCCTTGGCTGTCGTGGTCTTTGCCCTGGTGCTGCTGGAGCCGGATTTGGGCACTACGATGGCGATTGCGGCAACGTTCTTCGTCATGCTCTTTGTCGCCGGTGCCCGGAAACGGCATCTCGGCGTCCTGTTTGGGTCGGGGCTGCCGGTGCTGGGGGCGGCGATTGCCTTTGAACCGTATCGGTTGCAGCGTATCGTGGCCTTTACCGACCCATGGAAGCATCCCTTGGGGGAAGGATTTCACACCATTCAAGCCCTGTTGGCTTTGGGATCAGGAGGCGTGCTGGGCTTGGGGCTAGGCTATTCACGCCAAGCTTTGGGTTTTTTGCCGGAGTCATTCACGGACTTTATCTTCGCCATTTTAGGTGAAGAGCTGGGACTCATTGGAACCCTGACGGTGGTATTGCTGTTTTTGATTGTGGCATGGCGCGGATACCGGATTGCCATGCGGGCACCGGACCTCTTTTCGAGTCTTTTGGCCACTGGGTTTACGACAATGATTGCCATTCAGGCGGCCATCAACATGGGAGTGGTGACCGCGACGCTCCCGGTCACCGGCATTACCCTGCCGTTCATCAGCTACGGCGGTTCTTCCCTGGTGCTGAGCTTGGCGGGCGTGGGTGTGCTCTTGAACATTTCGAGGCACACCACCTGAGATGGAGCATATGGTAGGGAATGCGTCGGCAAACAGCGCAACAGCGCGGCGTCGGCCAACAACATGAATGTAAGGGTGTAGCGATGCGTGCAGTAGTCACAGGCGGCGGCAGCGGTGGACACATCTATCCCGCGTTGGCCATAGCCAAGGAATTGCAGAATCGTGTGCCCCGCGCGGAGTTGCTTTACGTGGGGACCAATCACGGCTTGGAGAAGGACTTGGTGCCCCGGGCCGGAATTCCGTTTGCGACGATTCACGCGCGCGGCCTGTTGGTTCGCGGGGTTCGGAGCAAGGTGTCGGGAGTCATGGCCGCTGTGCGCGGTCTGATGGATGCTTGGCGGATTCTCAAAAGGTTTCGGCCGGACGTGGTGATCGGGACGGGCGGCTATGTGTCTGGGCCGGTGGGGTTGGCAGCCAGTCTTTTGCACATTCCGCTGGTAATCCAGGAGCAAAATGTGTGGCCGGGCCTGACCAACCGGAGTCTCGCAAAGCGCGCCTACGCCGTCTTCGTGCCGTTTGAGGAGGCCCGGCAATATTTTCCTCCCCAGACCCAGGTGCTGCTGGCCGGCAATCCCATCAATCTTCCTGCGGAGCGCCTCTCCCGCGAGGCCGCGCGAGAGGCGCTGGACTTGGATCCTGGGATTCGATTGCTGATGGCCACGGGAGGAAGCCAAGGCGCCGAGGCTGTCAATCAGCTGATGTTGGAATTGCTGCCGCAAGTGGTGGGAGACTCCTCGTTGGGTATGATTTGGGCGACGGGAAAACGATACTACCGACAAGTGATGGCTGCGCTCGAGGCACGGTATCCAGATGGATGGGACAGAAGGCGCATTCAGGTTTTCGAATACTTTTACCAGATTCAAACGGTCTATCAAGCTGCGGACTTGTATATAGGCCGGGCCGGCATGATGACGCAGACAGACTGTCAGGCGTTCGGAGTGCCGGCGGTGTTAATCCCGTCGCCGCACGTGAGCGAGGATCACCAGACCAAGAATGCGTCAGTGGTGGAGGCGCGCGGTGCGGGCTTGATGATACCAGAGCCAGCCGTCCGGGACAGGGCCAACGAGGTGTTGGCGCTCTTGCGGGATCAGGAGCGCACACGGGCCATGGCTGACAATATGCACGCCCTTTTTGATGCGGGAGCTTTGGAGCGGATCATCGATACCGTTGTCGAGGCATCGCGGGCGCCCGGGAGGAGATAGCGGTGGACGTGGAACGGGTTGCAACCGCCTTGCGTAGCATGGAGGTGGGAGAGGTCAAAACCGGAGAGCCTCTCAGCCGGCACACATCGTTTCGCATTGGCGGACCGGCAGCCGTATTCGTGGACCCCAAGCACTTGGACGGCATTGTGGCGGTGCTGGATTGGGTGCGCGATGAGCATCTGCCCTATTTCATCATCGGTCAGGGAACCAACATCCTGGTGTCCGACCAAGGGGTGGATGCGGTGGTGATTTCGACGTCGCGCGGATTGAAGGATGCGGAGGTCACGCCACCGACCATTCGCGCCGGATCAGGTGTGCTCTTGACCAAACTCTGCCGTCTGGCGGAGAAGGCCGGGTTGGCGGGGCTCGAGTTCGCCATCAGCATTCCCGGAACTTTGGGCGGGGCACTCGTCATGAATGCCGGCGCCCATGGAGGCGCGATGGTGGAGGTTGTGGAGAGCGTGCTGGTTTGGGATGCCATCTCCGGCGTGCGGCGCATCAGCGGCGACGAGGCGCAATTTCAATATCGCCAGAGCCGATTCATGCACAACCCGTGGATCGCGCTGGAGGCGACGTTGCGGCTTGAACCGGGCGACCCGGCGGAAATTCGCGCCAAGATGCAGCACAACATGGAGTACCGCAAGCGCAGCCAACCGGTTGGCGAGCCCAACGCCGGCAGCATCTTTAAAAACCCGCTGCCGCACTATGCGGGGCAATTGATTCAAAACATCGGGGCCAAGGGGTGGCGCGAAGGTGATGCTATGGTCTCGGAACTGCACGCCAATTTTATCGTCAACGCCGGACAGGCGACCGCGCACGACGTCTTGGGCTTGATGCGCCGGATCCGTCGGCGCGTGTATCAGGAAACCGGGGTTGTTTTAAGGCCGGAGGTTCGCTGGATTGGTCCAGGAGAGGGAGGAGCCGACGCAACATGGGAGAATTTGTGGTACGCGGAGGACGACGGCTTGAGGGAACCATAAGGGTCCATGGAGCCAAGAACGCCGCACTGCCGATAATGGCCGCTTCGGTGCTTGCCTCGAGTCCTGTGACGCTTGAGGGAGTGCCACGGCTGCGGGACGTCGACGTAATGATTCAAGTGTTGACAGCGTTGGGTGCTGTCGTTACCTGGTCAGGCACAGCGCTCACGATTGATCCAACAGATATTCATGCATATGTGATACCCCAGGAACTCATGCAGAAAATGCGCGCCTCAATATTCGTGATTGGGCCGCTTCTGGCCCGACTGGGGCATGCCGTGGCCATTCAGCCGGGCGGGTGCTCGATTGGAGACCGGCCGATTGACATTCATATCTACGGCCTGAGCCAATTGGGCGCCGAAGTGACCGAGGACGAGATGGGGACTCAACTGCACGCGCCCGAGCTGAAGGCGGGAACGGTGCATCTCAGCTATCCCTCGGTGGGAGCCACGGAAAATTTGATGATGGCGGCAGCCCGCATTCCCGGTGAAACCCGCATCCGCAATGCGGCCATGGAGCCGGAAATCGTGGATTTGGCGCAGTTTTTGGAGAAGATGGGGGCGACTGTGCGCGGCGCCGGAACGTCGGACATTCGCATTGTGGGGCAACGGGAACTGGTCGGCGTGACCCACACCATCATTCCTGACCGCGTCGAGGCGGCGACGTTTGCCCTGGCGGCCGCCGCCACAGGCGGACACGTGACGCTGGAGAACTGCATCGCAGAGCATCTTCCAGGACTTACCGGGCGGTTGCGCGATTTGGGGGTGGAGGTCAAGGAACACGAAGGAGACCTGGTGGAAATTACAGCCCCGGACCGCTACCGGACCACGCCCATCTCGCTCCATACCGGACCCTATCCGGGCTTTGCCACTGACATGCAGGCACAGTTCATGGCGTTTCTGCTCAAGGTGCCGGGGGTGCACATCATCTCGGAACGCGTGTTTGAGAACCGGCTTGGGCACGCCCGCGAGCTTCGCCGCATGGGCGCGCAGATTGTCGCCGACCAGCGTGTGGCGCTGATCTACGGGGGAAAGGCACTGCACGGGGCGGAGGTGCGGGCACTGGACCTTCGGGCCGGCGCCGCGCTGGTGATAGCCGGGCTTGCGGCAGACGGGGAAACCGTGATCGAAGATCGCGAAGTAATTGAACGGGGTTATCAGGACTTGGACGTGCGATTGCAGCAGTTGGGCGCGGACATGGAGAGCCGATAGGCGTATACTGGGAACGATACCAAAATCGGGAGTGGTGCTGTCCGATGGCGAAACACCTCTTGGCAATTATCGGCGTAATCGCCGTTGTCATGGGATTTCTCGTCACCCAGCAAATCCGCACGATCCACATGCTGAATCATACGGCTCAGGTGCAAGAGGGCAAAACCCTCAGTTTCTTGGTGACTAACGCCGAGAAGTACAACCTGACGGCGCGGCGGCAAGTGGCGGCGCTCTCCGCCCGGATTGCCGGCCTAGGCGCGACGCCGAATCTGGGTGCTATTCACGCCAGTCTGCAGAAGACCCAGACGCTCGCCGGACTCACCCCAGTGACGGGTACCGGAGTCACGGTGGTCATCCACGACGCGACCGCCCCGGCCTTTCCCGGGGAACCGCCGATTCTCGAGCTCGTCCATGATCAGTATGTGCTTCGGGTGGTGGCACTCTTATCCGGAGCCGGCGCCCAAGCGATCGCCATCAACGGCCAGCGCTATACAGCTACCACATCCATTTACTGTGCGGGACCGACCATTCGCATCAATGGCGTGCCCTATGCGTCCCCCTATGTGGTGCAGGCGGTGGGGCCGGTGGGGCCGATGCTGAAAGCCATGCAGGGGGACCCGGATATCCAGGGATGGGCTCAGTTGGTCTCCATTAAATTCCATTCTGTGAAACGCCTTGAAATTCCTGCCTTTCGCGGTCCGGTGCACCTTTCGATAGCCAAACCTGTTAAGATAGGGGGGTAGAAAGAAGAAAGGGGAATCCCTCTTTGTGGATTGTGGTGGTTGGGCTGGCAATGGGGATTCTAATCGGCCTGTCCTTCCCCAATGTCTTGCCTGTTTCGTTCGCCAACTACCTCTCGATTGCGTTGTTGGCGGCGATGGACTCAGCCTTTGGCGGCATTCGCGCCAGTCTTGAAGGTAAGTTTGTACCCGTCACGTTCGTTACGGGACTGGTTTCAAACGCGGTTTTGGCCGCCCTTCTGACCTATCTCGGCAACCAAATGGGCGTACCCCTATTCGATGCAGCGCTGTTTGCCTTCGGATTCCGAATTTTTCAGAACCTCGGCGCGATTCGGCACTTGATAGTCGACCGATGGACCAAATCACGGGTAAAATTGCATCACGAGTCACTTTAATGCAGGAAAAACGGGATTCAGAGAGAAGTTCATCCCGTGGCAAAATTCTCCCAGGGGAGGTGTCGAATGGCCAAGCGTCCACTCATTTTAGCTATCGATGTCGGGACCACTAAGGTGTCCGCTTTGGTAGGTGAGGCACGTCCTGATGGGGAATTGACCGTATTGGGCATCGCCGCGACTCCTGTTTCCGGGATGCGGCGAGGATTGGTGTTTGAAGTGGAGCGGGTGGCGTTGGCGATTCGCGACGCGGCCAACCGCGCCAACAGCATGGCGGGAACCGACTTGACGCAAGCGGTTGTGGCAGTGAACGGCGATCATTTGGCCATCATCGGCGGACAAGCCCGTGTCGCCATCAAATCCGGCACGGTGCGGGAAGAGGATGTGGATCAAGCGACGCACAAAGCGGCGCAAGTGTCCCATGAGCACGATCGGGAAACGGTGCAAGTCATTCGCCGTGGTTTGGCGGTGGATGGATTTCGCGGCGTGGTGGATCCCGTGGGCATGGTGGCCCATCAGATGGATGCCGAAGTGTTGGTGGTCACCGGACTGACCACCGTGTTGCGCAATCTGCGCCGTGTCGTCACCATGGCGGGCTTAAATCCGGTGTTATGGGTGCCCGCACCCCGTGCTTCGGCGGACGGGGTACTGGCGGACGACGAAAAGCACATCGGCGTGGTCCATTTGGATGTGGGCGGCGGGACCACCGGAATCACTGTGCATCGTGGCGGCCACATTCAGTATCTCGGGGTCGTGCCGATTGGCGGCGAATCCATTACCTCCGACCTGAGTGTCGGGTTGGGCGTGGTGTCCACCCAAGCGGAGCGGCTCAAGCTGGAATACGCCGCGGTGGGTGCGGAACGGGACGGCACGTTGGAGGTCCGGGCTGTGAGCGGCCAATCGGTGAAGCTAATTCCCGTCAAAGAGTTGGAAGAGATTGTAGAGGCCCGCGTTGAAGAGTGGGCTGGCATGGTGGAACAGCATTTAAGCCGTATTGATTGGCCCAAAGGCCCTGCCGCGGGAGTGGTCATGACCGGCGGCGGCTCGTTGCTCAAAGGACTCAACTCCTATTTGGAGAGCCGTTGGGGATGGCCGGTGCGGATGGGAGCCCCGATTGGCCTCGGCGGGCTGTCTGACTTGTCGCGCAGCCCCGGGTATTCGGTGGTGGTGGGCGTTGCCCGCGCGGCGCGCACGGAAGGCATCAAGCCGGAAAGCGATTCGCTATGGCAGCGTCTTGTGCAATTGTGGTTAACTTTATGGAATTAGTGAATTGATTGAACGACCCGTGAACAGGGAGGAAACAGGATGTTAGATTTTGACCAGGCGGCAGAAAACTTTGCAGTCATTAAGGTAGTGGGTGTTGGCGGTGGCGGAACCAACGCGGTGAACCGCATGATTCAGGCGGGGCTCAAAGGCGTGGAGTTCATCGCGGTCAATACTGATGCGCAGGCTCTGGCCCTGTCGATGGCGCCGACCCGTCTACAGGTGGGCAACAAGTTAACCAAGGGGCTCGGGGCTGGAGCAAATCCGGACATCGGGCAAAAGGCGGCCGAAGAAAGCCGCGAACAGCTTGCGGATGCGCTCAAGGGCGCAGACATGGTCTTCATTACGGCGGGCATGGGCGGGGGCACCGGCACAGGTGCAGCTCCGGTCGTAGCGGAAGTCGCCAAGGAGGTTGGGGCGCTCGCGGTGGGTGTGGTCACCAAGCCTTTTACCTTTGAGGGACGGCGTCGCCAGACCTTTGCCGAAAAAGGGGCCAACAACCTAAAATCCAAAGTCGACACCCTGATTACCATTCCCAATGACCGACTGCTGCAGGTGGTCGAGAAAAAGACGTCCATTGTCGAAGCCTTTCGGATTGCTGATGACGTGCTTCGTCAAGGTGTCCAGGGCATTTCCGACCTTATCGCGGTTCCCGGGTTGATTAACCTCGACTTCGCCGACGTGAAGACCATCATGTCGGAGATGGGCTCCGCGTTGATGGGCGTGGGCGTGAGCCAAGGCGAGAATCGTGCCGCCGCAGCAGCCAAGGCGGCCATCTCCAGCCCCCTCTTGGAGACCAGCATCGATGGCGCCCGCGGGGTGCTCCTCAATATTACAGGCGGAGCGGATTTGGCGCTCTTCGAAGTCAACGAGGCGGCCGAAATCGTCATCCAGGCGGCCGACTCCGAAGCCAACATCATTTTTGGGGCAGTCATCGACGACAGTCTGCGGGACGAAGTGCGCGTGACCGTGATTGCGACGGGGTTTACGGGCGAGCGCAACCGCCGCCCGGACCCCGAATCGACAGCTCAGCAAGAAGTGGAAATCAAGCCGTTTTCCAACGACGACCTCGATATTCCGGCCTTTTTGCGGCGTCGTTCCTAGGTCCACAAGACAGGACAAACCCGCTCCTTCGGGAGCGGGTTTTTTTGTCGGCAACTTTCAGAGGGCGCCCTCCCTTGATTGACAGACTTCTGCGGTCCTCCTTCCTACAATAGCGGTGACGGGAGACATACCGTGATGTGTACTCCCATATGCATATTCTGACCCGTCCGGGCCGGTCAAGCGTTCGAGGAGGGAACCCTTATGGTCAATGGCATCAGTACCCTCTCGTACAGTTTGGAAATGGATTGGGTGTTGCTGTGGCTTACGGCTAAGGTGTTAGGCCATCGCACCACCACCCTTCGAATAACCCTGGCGGCTACCATTGGAGTGCTACCCACCCTATGGGTATTGCTGCGGCAAAACCTTTATGCCGTTCCGTGGGAATTAGGACTAGTGTGGCCGATCGTCATGCTGCCGATCGCGCTGAGAGGGCTTAGGAAGCGCTTTTGGCTTAAGGGGTACCTGCTCTTCCTGTCCATGACGCTCTTGGCAGGGGGACTGGTGGACGCAGGGCTGGGATGGTTCCGGTTGTGGGCCGCGGGACTGCCGGCATTGGATTGGGTATTTGTGGTGCCCGCGCTCTTGATTGCGGCCGGGGTCTGGGTGCCGAAGCGGCGGGTGCGGCAGTTGATTGGCCGCGAGTCTTACGGAGAGATCACGCTGGAGTTGGAGGGTCGCTCCTTGAGGCTTTCGGTGCTGTGGGACTCGGGAAATGAACTGACTGATTCGCTGACCCACCGGCCGGTGGTCATCGTGGAGTTGAGTCGAGCCTTTGAATGGATTCCCGAAGATTTGCTGCCGTGGGTGCTGGGGACTCAAGAGAGTCCCGGAGCGGTGCCCGAACGGTGGCAGGGGCGGGCAGGGGTGGTGGCCTTCCGAACATTGGCCGGACAGGGCACCTTGCCTGTGGTGACGGTGGATCAAGCATCAGGCAACTATGCCGACAGGTGGTACTCGATGGTGCCGCTGGTGGTGGGCTTCTCCCGGGAACCGGTGGCATCGGACGGCAGTTATGATGCTTTGGCCACACCGAAGAGTTTAATCCACTATCCGCATGAAAGGGTGGGAGCATGATCGAGACAGCCAGTTTGCCATGGGAGCAGCAAGGGACGTGGTGGGAGCGGATTTCGCATTCCCTGAAGGAATTGTTTGGGACCGTTGACCTCACCGACGTGCATTACGTCGGCTCCAGCGAGGCACTCCCGCCGCCGTTGACTGGGGATGAGGAAGCGCACTTGCTGGTGCACTTGTCGGCTGGGGAAACGACCGCCCGATCCACCCTGATTGAACGCAATCTGCGTTTGGTGGTATACATTGCCCGAAAGTTTGAGAACACGGGCGTAGGGATTGAGGACCTGGTGTCCATCGGCACGATTGGCCTCATCAAGGCGGTCAACACCTTCAACGTGGAGAAGAAAATCAAGCTGGCCACTTACGCTTCCAAGTGCATCGAGAACGAAATTCTCATGTATCTGCGGCGCAATTCGCGCACGCGCTCCGAGGTGTCGTTTGACGAGCCCTTGAATGTGGATTGGGACGGCAACGAACTCCTCTTGTCCGATGTGATGGGCACGGAAAATGACTTAATATCGAAGCCGCTGGAAGAAGAGGTGGATCGAGTGCTCCTGCAGCGGGCGTTGGCGAAGCTCTCGTCTCGGGAAAAGCGCATCATGGAGCTAAGATTCGGCCTCATGGACGGATTGGAGCGCACTCAAAAGGAGGTGGCCGATTCGTTGGGAATCAGCCAATCTTATATTTCCCGGCTGGAAAAGCGCATCATCAAGCGATTGCAGAAGGAGTTCCGCCGCATGGAATAGCGAATCCCCTGGCTTTCGCCCTCTCTTTCGGGAGAGGGCGTTATCTTTTTGCGCAGTTCCAGCGATTGGACGCGCGGTATAGGGCGATCCACTTCTGGTGATACTTTCAGTGGGACCCTACTCGTCAACCGGCACTCCGGGAGGTGCGTGGACACATATGCCGATGAACAAAGTCGAAATACCCGGTGTCAATACATCCAAGCTTCCGGTGTTGACCAATGCCAAGATGCGTGAACTGTTCCATGCCATGCAGGCTGGGGACCTGAGCGCCCGGGACCAACTCATCAATGGGAACTTGCGCTTGGTGCTCAGTGTGATTCAGCGGTTTCAAAATCGGGGCGAGCACTCTGACGATTTGTTTCAGGTGGGGTGCATCGGCCTCATGAAAGCCATCGACAACTTTGACTTGGGCCAAAACGTCAAGTTTTCCACGTACGCCGTGCCCATGATTATCGGAGAAATTCGGCGGTATCTGCGCGACAACAATCCCATTCGGGTCAGTCGATCGTTGCGCGACATCGCCTACAAGGCGCTCCAGGTTCGTGATCACCTGGTGCATCGATTCTCCAAGGAACCGACCATCAGCGAAATCGCGGCGGAGTTGGCGGTCCCTCGCGAAGAGGTGCTGTATGCGCTGGATGCCATTCAGGAGCCGATGTCGTTGTTTGAGCCCATCTATCACGACAGCGGTGACCCGATCTTCGTGATGGACCAGATTTCGGATGAAAAGAATCAGGACAAGACGTGGCTTGAGGGGATTGCCATTCGTGAAGCCATGCGGCGGTTAAGTGAGCGGGAGAAGATGATCCTAACGATGCGGTTTTTTGATGGTAAGACACAAATGGAAGTCGCCGATGAAATTGGCATCAGCCAGGCGCAGGTATCCCGGCTGGAAAAGGCGGCTTTGACTCATATGAGGAAACATATGTGATGTGGTTTAAACATTGGCTTGTGGCCCTTTTGGGCATGACCTTCATCTGGGGGCTGGCTCCGACCGCCCGCGCTCCGGTGGCGAGCGCCACGCCATCCATCGCCATTCCCCACGTCATTCGGTTCCGCGTCATCGCCAATTCGGACAATCCGGTGGACCAGGCCATCAAATTGGATGTGCGCGATCGCATATTAAAGGCGTTGGAACCCGAGTTGAATGGGGTGAGGAGCCGGCGCGTGGCGAGCGCACGAATCCGCGCGCTGCGTCCTGAATTGAACCTCATCGCCAACCAAGTGCTGGCGGCGCACCACGTCGATTATCGCGCGCGGGTGGAATGGACCCATACCGTGTTTCCCACCAAGGCCTACGGGAGTTGGGTGCTGCCGGCAGGGAGATACCAAGCGCTGCTGATTGTGCTCGGGAAAGGCGCTGGTCACAATTGGTGGTGCGTCTTGTTCCCGTCGCTGTGCTTTATCGATATGGGGAACGCCTTGGCGGTCCCGTCATCGGTGGCGGCATCCACGCCTGCAGCTCCCCCAGCGCCGACGGTTTCCATTCCCGTCAGTCCCCAGTCCGCGCGGACTCATCACCCGCGGCAAACCCATCGGCCGTCTCAAGGGGTCAGGTCGGGGCACATTGCGGTGCTATGGACAACTCCTCGATTTTTTACGACCTTCTTGGCCATTTTACGCAGATAGTCGTATGGATCTCCGCTGCCACATAGATATGGTGTGGGGGGATGCCGTATGGTGAAAACCTCCGAGCTTCGGATGAAGGATGTCATCAACGTGGTGGATGGTCGTCGACTCGGGCTGATTGGCGATCTGGAGCTCGATTTGGAGCAGGGTCGCGTAAAATCGGTGGTCGTGCCCGGAGCCAGCCGATTTTTGGGACTGTTTGGACGCGATCGGGACACCGTCATCGACTGGCGCCAGATCCAAAAAATCGGTCAAGACGTCATTTTGGTGGAAGTGACCGGAAGTTACGAACAGCCGACCCAGTCTTAGGCGCCCGTTCTACGGGCGTCTCTCTTTTTTGCGGATTGCTGATTTGGCTTTTTTTGTTAAATATTGCCCAATATTTGGCTCGTGGAGAACATCGGGTAGATAATGTAACAAAGCATCACGACATCACAACTAAGCTGGGGCGCTTCATGAGACTGTGCGGGGCAACCGCTTGCTCCTGTGCAGGTGGGCGGATTCCGCCTGCGGCATCCAGGGAACAGGAGATAACATGGCGGACATCACGAGAGACCTGACGGTGGTCTTCCAACCCATCGTGGATTTGATTGACGGCACTGTCGTGGGTTATGAGGCTCTTGGTCGGTTGGCTGGACGGGAAACGGAGGGATTTCTCCCGGTTTTGCAAGGGGCGCGCGCAGCCAAGCGGACTCAAAGCGTGTTTCGCCAGCTATACCGATTGACCCTTCATATGGGAGAAAAACGCCCTTCAGGAAGTCTGCTGTTTGTCAACGTGCGCTTGGGGGACTTGGGTCGTATTCCGTCGAATACGGTGTCCTGGCCGGATGTGGTGCTGGAGGTGCCGGAGTCGGACCGGCGCCTAGACCAGTGGGATGCCCGATTGCGCGACGTCCGAGCTTTGGGGGCTCAGGTGGCCATAGACGACTGGGGCGTCGGAATGGCCGATCCCCTTCGACTGATTCAACTGCGCCCGCAGTGGCTGAAAATTGATGTGGCCCTGGTTCATCGCCTCGGACAAGCAGACGTGGACCGATTATTGGAACTCTTGATCCGCTGGGCCAACCCCGAAACTACGATTATAGCCGAGGGCATTGAAACCCCGGAACAAATTTATCGGCTGCGCAGACTGGGTGTTCGTTATGGGCAGGGATTCGGCTTGGCGCTGCCCGCCCATGACTGGCCGCGTCAGGTGATGGTTCCGCATCCGACCCGGCGGTTTGCGGATATTCACCGCGCGCCCTTGGCGCTGACGCAGGCGGTAACTCTGACGGACGAGACACTGGCGTTGATTGAGAGTGCCCGGGACGATCTCCGCGAGCTCCTCAACGAGGCGGTGATTGACCTTATCCAGTGGATCAAGACCACCTTTATCGGCCATCGATTGGCTGCCGTCAATGAGGAACAATACCAACGCGCCCTCACGGAGCATTTCCATCAATTGACGCGGGGATATCTCGACCCGAGCGACATTGCTCGCGCGGAGCTCATCGCCCGGACCCACCAGCGCTATGGCGTCGACCTGTCTTATTACGTCATGGGGTACCGGAATCTCCAAGCATTCACGGCGCGCCGGTTGCGTGGGCAGCAGAAGGTGGGCCAGGCGGAGGCGCTGCGTGACCTGTTCAACTGGGACATGAGCATGGTCATGCAAGCCTATCAGGCGATGTTGGAGCGGGATGGCTTGACCGGGGTTCTGACGCGACAGGCATTTTGGGACCAGGTTAACCGGGATATTCCCGAAGCGTTGCGCGCCAATTCCCGCTGGGTTTTCGGCCTGGTCGACTTGAACGGCCTGAAACGGATCAATGCCCGGCGCGGTCATATGGTGGGGGACCAGATTTTAACGCAAGTGGGCGCGGTGCTACGCGAATTAATGATGGGCCCTTGGGTCATTGGACGCATGGGCGGAGACAAATTCGGTCTCTGGCTCCCCTATCGGGGCGAGGCATCGCTCCGCAGCGACTTAAGCCATGTCAAAAGCATGATTGGCGAGCATGTGCCGGGGGTATCGCTCATCATTGGAACGGCTGTGCTGGGGACGGACGGGACGACCGCCGACGCGTTGTACGCCGCCGGTGACCGACGCCTGAAGCGTCAGCAGGCACACGTGCAAACGCACGGCGCCTAACCCTCTAGACCGCAGTCGCCCCGAGGGGCCAGTGGTGTCATGAGGCAGTGCGTTGTCTCGTTAAAAGAGCGCTCTAAATCGCCTGACACTCCCAGGCCAGCGGGTACAATGGACTCAAGGGTCATTGCCGGCGGTCCTTACCACAGTGCCGCCGCGTGGCCAACCGGAAAAGGCAGGGTCAACATCGATGGAGTCTAGTCACATGGTGAGCCAGTGGCTCATCGCGCCTCAGGTTCAGTTTGTACTGCAGCCGTTGGTGTCACTGTCCAGCGCCCAGGTCTTGGGCTATGAACTCTTGAGCCGGCCGAGCGCGGCGTCGGCCAACCTTTCGGTGGAAGAGTTCTTCCATCAAGCGAGTGCATCGGGTGTGGCGGTGTTGGTTGACCGGATTCTCATCGCCAAGATGGCGGAGTACCTAGAGGCCGTCGACCCTGATGTCCCGGTCTTCATCAACTTGCATCCGGATTCGCTCCGCGATCCGGTCATCCAGTCCTACGTGGAACCGTGGGTGGGACGCGTCGTGCTGGAAGTGACGGAACGGGCGGAGTGGGCAATCGGGGAACTGGAGACCTTTCTGCGGAGATGGCAGCATCAGGGCGGCCAGTTTGCCTTGGATGACTTTGGCAGCGGATACTCCGGACTGGAAAAGCTGGTGTCGGTGCGTCCCGATTTCGTCAAGCTGGATGCCCAGCTGGTTCGGGGCTCTGACCAGGATCGCGTGAAGCAGAACGTGATGGAGGCGGTCAGCCAGCTGGCGTCGATTTTGTCGTTTCAGCTCTTGGCAGAAGGGGTGGAAGAGCCGGGAGAATTGGAAACCTGCATTCGACTGGGGGTGTCCATCGGTCAAGGCTATTACTTTTGCCCGCCGCGCCCATGGGAGGAGCGCCCCCGGATTGATGCGGAGGTCGAGCGCGTCATCCTCGACCAGCATCAGAGGCTCCGTGGAGCCCAGGTGACGATTCCCGCGATTTATGACAACTGGGAGTACCATGCGGCGCTGATGGATGATCTGATGGCTGCAGTGGACAGTCGCGCCCGCCTCGACCTCATCGCCAACGCCATCTATCGCACCCTGAAGCCCCATTCGGTCACTGTCATGATCGCCACGGGCGCGGGGCTTCAGCCGTGGATCAGTGTGGGACATGCCCATCGCCGGCTGATGTCTTGGGAGCATCCTTCCTTGGCGCGCCAGGCCTTTCAGGATGGCGCCCTTGCGCTGCGGCAGCGCATGGAGACGGATGCGCCCCAAAACGGCGTGCAGGGGGAGTTGAACCGTCTTTTGGGATCGCCGCAGTCGGTCGCTATTTTTCCTGTCGGCAGTCCTCCCTGGGGGGTCATTGGCGCGGATTTTCTCGTGCCCGACTCCTGGTCCGACGAACGCCTCAATGTGTTGAAAACCTTTGCCCGGCTGGTGACGTTGGTCGTGGAGAAGCCCAGCGCCGTGCCTGAGAACGTATTGTCGCGGCATTAGAAGGGCTTTGGGTGAACTGGGGGCAGTAGGCTCGCGAACTGCTAAGATAATAGGGAGTGTGAGTGAAAAGTCAGGACCGGACCACAGCATGGCGGCCGGATCAAGGAGGATGGTCTGGTGGAGTTTCGATTGGAAGGCTCGCGCATTGTCTTTGACGCGCACCCCCAGGTGTCGGCATGGTTTTCCACGCGGCGCGGCGGGGTTAGTTTTCCCCCCTTTGACACATTGAACCTCTCGTATGGAGTGGGGGATCTCCGCCCCTCGGTGACGGAAAATCGGCGCCGCATGCTGGCCTCCGTTGGGAGGCCGTTGGATGACTTGGTGATGCCGGCCCAGGTGCATAAAAACCATATTGAATGGGTGGGGTCTGAGCAACGCGGGCGAGGGGCCCGCGGCCGGGACCCCATCCCCGCCACGGACGGTTTCCTGACCCAGAGCCGGGACGTGGTGCTGGGTCTTGGTTTCGCGGATTGCGTCCCGATATTTGTGACCGATGTGGAGGCGCGGGTGGTGGGGCTCTTGCACGCCGGCTGGCGCGGCACGGTGGCAGAGATCCAGCGTCTGGCCGTGGAGAGCCTGACAGAGGCCGGGATTCCTGCGCGCGATGTATTGATAGGCATTGGCCCGGCGATCGGGCCTTGTTGCTATGAGGTGGATGAACCGGTGCGGGCGGCCATTGTGCACACCGTCGACGCATCGCCATTGAGTCCCAAGGACGAGACTCATTGGTGGCTGGATTTGCACCGCGCCAACCGGATTCTCTTGGAGCGGGCGGGAGTTCTTGCGGAGCACATCGTCGAGGCGCCGTTTTGCACGGGGTGCCGGCGGGACCTGTTCTACTCTTATCGCATGGAGCGCCAGGTGACAGGGCGCATGGGAGGCTACATATGTCTTCAAGGGCGCTGATTTTCGATCGTGTATCGGCCGTACGCGAACGGATCGGGGAAATCGCGGGGAGTCGCCCTGTGGATGTCATGGCGGTGACCAAATATCGCACCCGCGAGGAGGCGCTCTGGGCGGTCGAGGCGGGTGTTGACGCCGTCGGCGAAAACCGCATTCAGGAAGCGCGGGACAAATGGGCCGAGGAGAAGCCGCGCGTTCCCTTGCATGCGATTGGACATGTGCAAACGAATAAGGTAAAATATGGCATAAATCTTTTCGATTCCATCGATAGTGTGGACAGCGACAAGCTGGGGGACCTCTTGAATCAGAAATCCGAGCAGTCGCTGGCCGTCATGGTGGAGGTCAACGTTGGCGGCGAGGAGACCAAGTCTGGATTGACGCCGGACCAGGTGCTGCCGTTCATTTCGGCGGCGGCCCGATGGGATCGGTTGCGTATTTCCGGCCTCATGACGGTATTGCCGGCGCTACGAGAGAATTCTGTCGAAGAAACCCGAAGAATTCGCCAACATATGCAGGAAATGGCAGATTTGTGGCGAATGTGTCGAAGTGAAGGATTTCCCTGGGCCCCGCTGGAGCATTTGTCAATGGGAATGACAGGGGATTGGGAATGGGCTGTGGAGGCCGGCTCGACCATGATTCGGCTGGGCGCCCTCATTTTTGGCCCGCGTCCGATGAAATAATCTTAGGTGACCGTTCTTTGGTGCCGGGGGAGGATACGAGATGAAAGCAGGAATGATGGGAAAGTTTCTTAACTTTGTGGGTTTGGAAGAGGTCGAGGAGGACGAGTACGAAACCGAAGTCGAGGAATCGGTTCGGCCAGTCTCAGATTGGGAGGACGAGGTGCCAAAGCGGAAGCGTGGCGGTGTCGTCAGTTTGCCGGCGTCGCGGAACATGCGGGTGGTCGTGATGCATCCGCGGACTCTGGAAGAGGGACAAGCAATTGCTGATCAGGTCAAAGGCCGTCGGCCCGTCATTGTCAACTTGGACTTGGCCGAAGAGCGTGCCGGCCAGCGTCTCTTGAACTTCCTTTCGGGTGTCGCGTACGCATTGGACGGCGGCCTCCGGAAGGTGGGAGACAACATCTTTTTGATTACCCCGAGCAACGTGGAAGTCGCGAGTGAGGATCAAGAAGAGGGACCAGCTTGGACGCGAGGTGGCTTAACTAAGTGACAGGCGCAGCATTGACGGTGAGTGAGATTTTCGTCCATCTGGCTGTCTCTGTGCAGCTGTTGACAAGAGTCTTCTACGTCGTGCTGATGATACGGATTGTGGCATCGTTTTTTCCTCCGCGAACGGAGGGCGCTTGGAACTGGATAGCGGGATTGTCCGTGCGATTGACGGAACCAGTGCTGGGTCCCATTCGCCGGAGAATCCCGCTTATGGGCATGCTAGACCTATCGCCCTTGATTGGGTTTTTCCTAGTCGATATCGCGGGATTTCTGTTGCGCACGTTGTTTTTGTATCTGGCGCGATTTTAAAGGGGGTGTCGATGGTGCCGCTCACAGTATTGGACATTGCCAACAAGGAGTTCAAGACCAGTCTCCGAGGCTACAACCAAGATGAGGTTGACGAGTTTCTGGACGAAGTGATGAAAGACTACGAGGAGCTTATGCGGGAAAATGACGAGCTGCGTCAAAACACCTCGGGCATGGGCGAGAAACTGGAACAGTACCGATCCTTGGAGCAAACGCTGCAGAATACGCTGGTAGTTGCGCAGACCACTGCGGAAGAGATGAAGCAGGCGGCCCGCAAGGAAGCGGAGCTGGTGGTGCGCGAGGCGGAAGCTCGCGCCCGCGAGTTGATGCAGAAGGCGGAAGGCGACGTCGCCCAGCAGTATCGGGAGTTGGAGCGGTTGCGCCGGGAGACGGAGCAGTTCCGGGCTCGGGTGAGGAGCCTGCTGGAGTCGCAATTGGCTCTGTTGACCCAAGAGGGCGGTCTTCTTCCCGTATCCGCCGAGACGCCCGCGCTTGACGTCTCGCGTTAAGGCTGAGCCGGACCTTGGAGGTTCGGCTTGGATCCCCTATAATGATGGATGAGAGAAATCGATGACTGGGACGGTCGGTGGCGAGGACGAAGAGAGTTGACGGTTGGTGCGAGTCAACGTCTAGACCACCTGCACTATCACCCAAGAGAGCGACGTGAACCAAGAGTAGCGAAGCCGGGTACGCCCGTTACCGCGTAACCAAGTGCCGTTGGGTGCCGCATTCCCGACGGAACGAGGGTGGTACCACGCACGCGCGCCCCTTGCATTCGCAAGGGCTTTTTTGATCGCCATGTTGAGACGGGAGGACACTATGGACTATCGCGAGACCCTCAATCTACCCAAGACCGCTTTCCCCATGAAGGCGAATCTGCCCACCCGTGAGCCAGAGCGGTTGGTTCAATGGGAGACCCAAAAGCTCTATGACGAGCAGCGTCGTCTGCGTCAGGGCAAGAAGAAGTTTGTGCTGCATGATGGACCACCGTACGCCAATGGGGACATCCACACCGGAACCGCCATGAACAAGATTCTTAAGGACATGATTAACCGTTATTGGACGCAGGCCGGCTACGATGTTGTCTACGTGCCTGGATGGGACACCCACGGTCTGCCGATCGAAATGCGGGCCTTGAAGAAGCTGGGGGTGTCGCAGCATCAAATTGAACCGCTCAAGCTCCGGGAGGAGTGCGCCGATGTCGCCAACCATTACATTGGCGTGATGACGGAGCAGTTCAAGCGGTTGGGCGTGATGGGAGCATGGGATAAGCCATACGTGACCATGAGTCCTGCCTACGAAGGGGCGGAACTGCGGGTCTTTGCCGACATGGTCGACAAAGGGCTCATCTACCGCGATCTCAAGTCCGTGTACTGGTGCCCCCATTGCGAGACGGCGCTGGCAGAAGGGGAAATTGAGTACAAAACGCATCATTCGCCTGCCATTTATGTCGCGTTCGATGTCGCCGCGGACGGCGACCATGGGCTTCCTCCGGGGACGCGAGCCGTGATCTGGACCACCACGCCGTGGACGATTCCTGCCAACGTCGCCATTGCCCTGCACCCGGACATTGATTATCAGGTGGTGGACACGGAAAAGGGTCCGCTCCTCTTGGCGGAGGCGTTGGTGGCCCCGGTCCTGGAGCGGTTTGGGCTGACAAATCTGGGGACCCGCGGAACCTTTAAAGGGCGGGAGCTGGAGGGCGCCATCACGCGTCACCCCTATCTCGGCCATGACGTGCCGCTGGTGTTGGGCGAGCATGTCACCGCGGAGAGCGGCACGGGCTTGGTGCACACGGCACCGGGACATGGTGTCGAAGACTTCGAAGTCGGCAAGCACTACCAGCTGCCGGTGGTTCAACCGCTGGACGACCAAGGCCGCTATTTCAAGGACACGCCGCTGGTGGGCGGACTCTTCTATGAAGACGCCAATCCCGTGGTGAAGGCGAAGCTGGAGGAGGTTGGCGCCCTCTTGTTGGCGCACGACTACGACCACCAGTACGCCTATTGCTGGCGCTGCAAGAATCCGGTCATCTTCCGCGCCACTTCGCAGTGGTTCTTGTCCATCGATCGGATTCGTCCCGATCTCATTGAGGCTACCCATGATGTCACTTGGGACCCGGCATGGGGAGGCGACCGCATGCGGGCCATGGTGACGGACCGCAACGACTGGTGCTTGTCGCGGCAGCGCGTCTGGGGTGTGCCCATTCCTGCCTTCTATTGCGAGAATTGCGGGGAGTCGATTCTGGACGCGGGATTGATCCGGCGCGCCGCCGACATTATTGGCCGCGAGGGCAGCAACAGTTGGTGGCGGGAGCCGGCGAGCCACTTTTTGCCGGACGGCTACCATTGTCCGAAATGCCAGGCGTCCCGCTTCAAGAAGGAAAAGGATATCTTTGACGTGTGGATGGACTCGGGCTCCAGTCAAGCGGCGGTGCTTGCGGAAATGGAGGGCCTGGCGTGGCCGGCGGACCTAGTGTTGGAAGGCAACGACCAATATCGCGGTTGGTTCCAGAGCATGTTGACCACCGGTGTCGCGGCGCGGGGCCGATCGCCGTACCGCATGGTGCTGACCCACGGCATGGTGCTTGACAAGTCGGGACAGGAAATGCACAAGTCGCTCGGCAACACCATCGACCCGCTCGATATCGTGAAGAATTACGGCAGTGACATCCTGCGGCTGTGGGTGGCGACCTCGGACTTCCGCAGCGATGTTCGCATATCCGATGAGATCATGCGGCAGCTCTCGGAGAGCTATCGCAAGATCCGCAACACCTTCCGGTTTCTGTTGGGCAATCTCAGCGACTTCGATCCGGGTCAGCATGCCTTTTCGGGCCCGGTCGAGGACCGCTTGAACCGGTGGGCCCTGGAGCGCGTCAACGAATGGCTTGCGGAAGCCAAGACGGCCTATGAGGCGTACCATTTCCACACCATGGTGCACGGCTTGGTGCACTTGATGACCATCGACTTGTCCAGTTTCTATCTCGACGTCATCAAGGACCGCCTGTATACATTGGGAACTCAAGATCCGCTGCGCATCGAGACCCAGCGCGTGCTGTACTACATTCTGACGGCGCTGACGCGGGCGATTTCTCCCGTCTTGGTGTTCACCGCCGATGAGGTGTATGAGCATACGCCTAAGCTGTCGGAGGACCCGGTATCTGTGCACTTGGCCACCTGGGTCGAACCGTGGACCGTGGATCTGGGCGCGGATGAGCGCGCGCTGATGGAGCGCCTCCTCGGCTATCGGGATGTGGTGTTGAAGGCATTGGAAGAACTGCGGGCGGCCAAAGCCATCGGCAACAGTTTGGCCGGCGAGGTGCAGTTGACCATTCCTCACGACGATGCGGCCCTCTCAGTGGCAGATGTGGACCTCTTGACCGAGATGGCGCTCGCGGCGCGCGTGACGGTGCAGCCCGGCGAAGCGCTGCATGCTGAAGCCGCACCGACCAGCTATGCGCGTTGTGAGCGGTGCTGGCGCTATACCGCTGATGTGGATGCTGCAGCGGACGGGCTCTGTGCCCGGTGTCACACGGTCCTCGCGGAGACCCGTGGATAATGCGCCTAAAGACCTGGATTCCGGTGATTGCTGTGGTCATATTTGCCTTGGACCGCTGGGTCCAAGTGGTGGTGTCCAGCCACATGACGCCGGGGCAGTCGATTCCCGTCCTGCCCCCGGTGCTGTGGATCACCTACATCACCAACAGCGGAGCGGCCTTCAGCCTGTTGCGCCATGGGGCGCCGCTATTCATTGTGATTGCCTTTGCCATTCTGATTGGGCTTGCAATCTATCTCATCCGCACCGCTCAGATATCGCGCGTGTTTGCTGTCGGAGCAGGCCTTTTGGCCGGCGGCACGGCGGGCAATTTGTGGGACCGCATGGTTAGCGGGCGGGTGGTGGACTATATCCATTTTCGATTCTTCGCCATTTTCAATGTGGCGGATATGGGCATCGTCGTGGGCATCCTGCTCATTGTGTATGACTTTTGGCGAAAGGATCAGCTGGATGGCAAGGCATCCCATTAAAGTGGAGGAGGAGGGCGCCGGCGAGCGTCTGGACCGGTTTCTGGCCCAGCGCTGGGCCGACCGCTCTCGCTCCTATTGGCAGCGCCAGATCGAGCGCGGCCAGGTTCGCGTCAACGGACGAGCCGAAAAGGCGGGATACATCCTGAAAGCGGGGCAGGTGGTGGAGGCGGATCTGGAGGACGCCGAGGAGCCGACGCTTGTTGCCCCCCAAGGTGAGCCTCGGGCTCTGCCCCCATGGGTTTGCTATATGGACGCCGCGATCGTGGTGATTGATAAGCCGCGCCACTTGGTGGTGCATCCCTCTGCCGGTCATTGGCATGACAGCGTGGTGCACCAGCTTTTGCCGTGGCTGCCGTATGAAGCGGGTGAGTGGCGGCCCGGTGTGGTGCACCGCTTGGACAAGGACACCAGCGGCCTTATGGTGTTGGCCCGCTCCCGGGTGGCCCGCGAACGGCTGTCGGCGGCCATTCAGGCGCGCGCCGTGACGCGCCAGTATGTTGCGGTGGTGCGGGGGAATTTTCATCCGCCCGACGGGTTGATTGAGGCGCCTCTGGGGCGCGATCCGGTCCACCGCCTGAAAATGGCGGTGGTCTACGGCGGCCGTGAAGCCCGCACCCATTACCGCACGCTGGCTCGGTGGGCGGGAGCGAGTCTGGTGGAATGCACCCTGGATACAGGACGCACCCATCAAATCCGCGTGCACGCGGCCTCCTTGGGACATCCGGTGATTGGCGACCCCCTTTACGGCGGTCGCCTCGAGGGCTTTATGGAAGGCCAGCTGCTGCATGCTGGACGCCTCGCCTTTCACCACCCCATCACCGGCGAGCCGATGGCCTTTGTGGCGCCCCCGCCTGAGGATTGGCGAGGGCTTTCGGCCCTGGGACGAGCGGAGGTCCTTGCCTCCTGGGTCTATCAGCCGGGCGTGGATCCCGGAACGACTCAGTGGCTCTCGGAACTCGGCATTGATGCCTGCGAACGCAACTCCTGAACCAACGGAATCAGCCGCATGAGAATGTCGCTGCGGATGGCGTCATCGCGCTGGCCGGAGGTCTCCCCGGTGATGACGATGGCGAAGCTGGTTGTCCCCACGTCGGCCAACTGCACGCGGATGGGATACGACCAATCGTCAAAAATTTTCTCGAGACGCGATAGCAGCTGGGTGGGATCCAGATCCAAGTCAAGATCGAAGCGGAACCGGAACTTCTGCCGCTGACGGCGCTGTTGGTTGTGGATGGCGGCCTGGATGATGATGCCGTTGGGGATCATCATCGGGACGCCGTCTTCCGTCTCCAAGGTGGTGTAGGCGAGGTTGATGTCGGTGACGATGCCCGTGTAGCCCGGCTTCATGGCCTCATGCGGATAAGACGGCATCAGCATGGGATATTGCCAGGCGACGAAGCTGATTCGGTCGCCGACTTCAAAGGGATGGAAGATGATGAGCCCAATCCCGGCGATAAGGTTGGAGAAAAAGTTTTGCCCAGCCAAGCCAATGATGACCGTGACGAATGCGGATCCAAACACCACCGATGACAAGCCGACGCCAAACGCGGCCAAGAGCGCCAGCGCGATGGCGAGATACAACACCAGGCGGGCCACAAAGCGCAGTGAGGTGACCCGTCGGGAGCCAATCCGCTCAGACGAAATCTGCCCCAGCCAATGCTCGACTAAATAGGAAATGGCGCCGCCCACCAGCAGCACGATTAAGGCTTTGAAGAGATCGCCATAATGATGTTGGATGGAAACTGGCAAATGCTTCAAGAGAACTTCCAGCGCAACCCCTAGCAGGAGGATAAGGATAATCTTCCACCCGGTGCGAGGCTTGCGCGACGTTGGAGCCATGTGGATCCCCCCTGATTTTAGGGTAACATTGCCGGTCAACCGGTGAGGAGGCGGTGCGCGATGGAGGCCCGGGATGAACATCCCGTTCGAGTGGTGCTGTGTCTCGGGATTCGCTGCCGGAGACGGGGCGCCCTCCGGCTGCTGAAGGTCGCACAAGCGGGACAGGGCGTCCTTCTCATCCGGGCGCGATGCCTCCGGCTCTGCCCACGGGCTCCGGTGGCGGTGCGCTACCCGATTGGGACTTGGTATGGGCGTTTGACGCCGGAACTATTCGGTGCACTCCTCGAGGGCCGTTCCGATGAGGCTTTGGAATCTTCGGTGGTCTTTCGGATGGCCGACTCGGTGTTTCGTCCGCAAATCGCTGCTAAGGCTTTACCGGAGCCCGAGAGTGATCTAGACTAAGTGCGGGAACACTGACCTTTAATCCCAGTCCCGCGAGACTGGAAAGGAGCCGGTGCATTAGCTCTGACCGTCTGCGGGTTAGAGCGTTTTTTTATGACCATTTTGTGGGATCGGAAGGGGCGACGGCATGGCGCTGATTATGGACAACGAAGCGCTCGCGCGCGTGTTGATGCGGGTTGCGCATCAGATTGCGGAGAAGAATCCTCATGTGGAAAACGTGGTGCTGGCGGGGATCCGTACTCGCGGGGTTCCGCTTGCAGAACGCATCGCCAAAAATTTAGGCCGCATCGAGGGCATTCAACCGCCGGTCCTGGCCATTGACATCGAACCTTACCGCGATGATCGGGAACATCCTAAGCGTCGCGCCAGTTGGTCGGGTCAAACGGACATCGCTGACAAGATTGTCATATTGGTGGACGATGTGCTCTACACCGGCCGTACCGTGCGAGCCGCCCTTGATGCGGTCGTGGACCAAGGGCGGCCCAAAGCCGTGCAACTGGCGGTGCTGGTGGACCGAGGGCACCGGGAATTGCCCATTCGTGCGGACTTTGTCGGCAAGAACATTCCCACCTCGCGGGTGGAGCAGGTGCGGGTGCTCCTCAGAGAAGTTGACGGTGAAGATGCGGTCACCTTGGAGAAGGAAGGGATACGCGATTAGAAATCTGCTAGGGCTCGAGGGCATGGCGCCATCAACCCTGACGGCATTGCTGGATCGGGCCGAAGCGCTGAAGCATGAGGTGCTGCTGGCCCCTGTCAAAAAGTCGGCTGCGTTGCGGGGACGTGCATTTGTCAATCTCTTTTTTGAAGCCAGCACGCGCACCAAGACCTCGTTCGAGCTGGCGGGCAAGTACTTGGGCGCTGACGTGATTAACTTTCAAGGCAAGGGATCCAGTGTGGAGAAGGGCGAGACCCTCTACGACACGGCCCTCAACATTGAAGCCATGGCTGTGGACTTGGTGGTTGTACGCCATCAGGCGTCCGGAGCGCCCCAGCACCTTCAGGAGCACCTCAAAATCCCCGTAGTCAATGCCGGAGACGGCTTTCACGAGCATCCCACCCAAGGACTGCTCGACATGCTGACCGTGCGCGAAGCCAAGGGATCGCTCGCGGGTTTGCGTCTTGTTATCGTCGGCGACATTTTGCACAGTCGGGTGGCGCGGTCGGACTTGTGGGGATTCGTGGCGCTGGGCGCCCATGTGACGCTGGTGGGACCGCCCATGCTTCTGCCGCAGGGGCTGCAGCACGAGCGCGTGCGTATGACGACCAACTTGGAGGAGGCGCTGGCCGGAGCCGATGCGGTGCAGGTGCTGCGCATTCAAAAGGAACGACAGTCGATGGCCGGCATGCCTTCAGTGGAGGAGTACCGGGCGCGGTGGGGATTGACGGAAGCACGCGCAGAAAAACTGGCCGATGACGTTCTCGTCCTGCATCCCGGGCCTCAAAACCGCGGTGTGGAAATCGATTCATCGGTGATGGAGCGAGCTCAAAGCCGCATTCTGGATCAGGTGCAGAACGGCGTGGCGGTTCGGATGGCGGTACTGGATTGGTTGATAGGAGGGGCCCATGAGTGACACGGTAATTCGCATTAAGGGCGGGCGGGTCATCGACCCCTATCGCGGGGTCGATTCCCACCAGGAGGACATTTGGATTCAAGACGGCCGCTTTGTCGCCGGAGAGGATGCGCGAGGCCGCGAAACAGTCGCGCTGGATGCGGAAGGGCTATGGGTGGTGCCCCGCTTGGTGGACATGCACGTGCACTTTCGTGAACCGGGGCAGACGTGGAAGGAAACCATTCGTTCAGGCAGCCAGGCCGCCGCGCACGGTGGGGTGGCGGTGGTGGCGGCGATGCCCAACACCACACCGGTCATTGATACTCCGGAACTCGTGGAATGGGTGCGCCGGAAGGGCCACGAGGCTCGCTTGGTGCGCGTGCTGCCGATTGGCGCGGTGACGCTGGCCAGTCAGGGTGAGGACCTCGCCGACCTTTACCGCATGCAGGAGGCGGGCGCGGTCGGGTTTTCCGACGACGGCCGGCCGGTGACGTCAAGTCGGCTGATGCGGGCGGCCCTTTCCTACTCCACCACGCTGAATGCCCCGATCATCAATCATGCGGAGGACCGGTCGCTTGCCGACGGGGGAGCGGCGCACGAAGGAGGCCCAGCGGGCCGGCTGGGAATACCCGGGATACCGGAAGCGGCCGAATCGGCCATGGTGTGGCGGGATGTCCTGTTGGCCGGATTGACCGGAGGGCGTCTCCACGTGGCGCATGTATCCGCCCTCGAGAGCGTCGAAGCCATTCGTTACGCCAAACAGCGCGGGTATCAGGTCACCGCGGAGGCGACGCCGCATCACTTGCTCCTCACTGACGAGGCT
>JAKADO010000131.1 GCA_021820485.1 Bacillota bacterium | reverse complement strand
TGCCCGCGGCCGGGCGGCGCGTTGACCGGCCTTTCACCAACAAACCTATTTGGGACAGAAAGGGGATCACAGTCTCACACTTGGAGGGTCAAAAAATTGTCTTGACGGTGGGGTCCACTTTAGACCTTATATGGAAGCGAATATAAAACACATGAATGAATCTCCTGTTGGTTCAGCGATAGCGGAAATCCGCCGCAAGCAAGGTCTCAAACTCGCGGGGGTCAGTCGTTATGTACCCGTCTCCACGTTGAATGCGATTGAGCATGGCCGCATCATACCGTCCATTGCCATGCTGGACTCGGTGACGACGGGGTTGGGCCTTGCCGTCGGTCAGTTGGACTTATTGTATCTGGAGTCCGTACGCGATGTCGCCCAGCGGCAGGAAATTTTTCAGCGGCTGAGTCAACACGGCGTCTCTTTGGCGAATATTCAGGCCAGTCTTCGCCGTGCGCTCCGCTCCCCGAAGCTCCCAAACGACCAGCGTAGCCACCTCGGTTACTTGCTCGCCGAAAACTTGGCGGATCGAGGCCATATCAAGCGTAGCATCGTCATTCTTGAGCGCATCCGCACTGCCCGTGCTTCGCACGCGCGGCGGGTCGCCCTGCTGAGTTTGCTAGGGAGAAATTATCTGAAACTCGGCCGTCCTCAAGACGCGCTAAGCCCTTTGCTGGAAGCCGTGCGGTTGCGCCCAAGCCCTCCTGCCTGGGATGCGGCCATGTGCAATCTAGGTCTCACCTGGTGGAAGCTGGGCCATTATGGCGCTGCCCGCGAACAGTGGTCGCTCGCAGCCGAACGGGTGACTGAGTCCAAGCATAAAGCGATCGCTTTGTTCGGCTTGGGCAATGTCTCTCTCCGCCTCATGGACTATCGTGCGGCCATCAGCGCTTTTGAATCGGTGTTGGTAATCTATGAGCGTATCGGATCCTCTGCTGCCGCGCGCCTAAGCGTCTTGAACAATCTCTTACTCTGTCACGGCCGCCTCGGTGCGTGGGACCAAGCCGAGGCTGTCGCGGCTCAAGGTCGAGCCTTGTGGTCCGATGCCGACTCGGTGGTGCGGGGGGAGTTCGCTTGCACCATGGCGGAGGGCGCGTTGACTCAGGGGCGCGTGGCTGACGCCCGCGCGCTGATTCGTCAGACGAAAGACTGGCTCGATGACGCCCCAGTACTGTCGTGGTTTACGGTCCGTCTGCTCGAACTCGCCATGGATCCCGAGGCTCCAGAGATCCTTTTCCGCGAATTGGACGAGCACCTGGGGCGTCTCGCGGATGCCGGGTTGCAGACGGCGATTCGCCTCCGAATGGTGGAGCTCGGTATTCAGCGGGGTTCTATGGAGGTCACCGCATCCTTAGTCACGGAATTGCGGCGTCTCTATCCGCCGCTGGGAAATTCATAAGGAAAGGGGAGATACCGATGATTAAATACATGAAAATTCTGGCTGCTCTGTCCGCCTTGGTTGGCCTGATGGTGATTCTTCCGACACCCGGGACATCCCGCCCATCGCCAAGCCACCGGGTCGTGCGCGTGAGTTCGGAGAGCGACCCACCCATCGCCGAGAGCACCACCATTCAAAATTAGGGAATCTAGCAATTCATTCGCCGGCGAGTCTCTCCGCTACTCGTTGGGATTCCAACAACGGCGGGGTCATTGGTGTGAAAAATACCAAGCAGCTGAATATATAATGGCCCTGGAGCGTTGGTTCGTGGAAAATTTCTCTGAAATACTTAAGCGGTGCGTCAGGAGCGCGGCCTGCGTCAGCAGGATTTGTCCACGCTGCCGACGCAACCGAACTGGTCATAGGCGGCGTGGTCCGGACTCCGTGTCAGGGTCGACAGAGGGCCTCGGTGATTCGGTCGGCATGCAGGACGGCGTAGGGCCGCTGATGAAACGGCGACACCCGCGTCGAGACTGGATCCACGAGCGCGAGTTGGTTAAATTCATTGACGACCACGGCGTAAGCGTGTTGGAGCGCATTATCGAGAACCTCGTGAAGAAGTCGAGCCGGCCGATAGATCGCCAATTGCGCAAAGGCCGTGCCCAACCATTTGCGAAGCAAGGACAAGCGGATGAGGTCCCGGACCAAGTGGGCGGCGATCAGGTATTCGCGGAGGGCGTCGTGCAATTCGTGGCAGCGCCCTAGAAACGGATCGTTTTCGGATACCCGCATCCACTGGCCGCTCAGAAGATAGCTCCACACGTCGTCTGGATAGTATTGGAGTTGGGCGCGCGTAGCAGTCAAGCTGCCAAGGCCATCGTGAAACACATCGCCCGGCGGTGACTTCGAGGAGTTGTTGGCTACCGAACATTCTTGGCGAGGTGCAACTCCTCGCGCACATATCACGTTGGTGCCGCACCCTGCGTGGGGGTGCGGCATTGTTGTTGGGTCAGTCAGTGGCTGGCGCTTACCCATCGACGGCCACGTGCGGTGTCCCGACATTCCGATTAGTCTCAAAATACGGGTCGCGTTCAGTTCAGCTAGACCGCTCACCATTAAGCCGAAGGGGAAGGGACTGGTCACCGTACCACCTGGGGATGGGGCCGGGTGGCACATCTTGCGTAACGCACAGGACTAGGCCGCGCGCCACCTAGATGAGGCCCCACCAAAAGCACTCATGGACGCCACGCGCGAAGATTTTGGGGCCCTGTGTAACGTTGCAGGTCGGCAAAGCGACTAATTGTATAGGGAATTTGCACACGAACCCCGAAGTACCCGGCTAATCCGATTCCGGACAAGGTGGTGACAGGCATCGACACAGCTGCCCATGCGGTGGAACGTCTATTCGAGCGCCACGCCGACGAGATCTATCAATATGTCCGCTTGACGCTGGGAGACGCGATCGAGGCGGAGGACCTGGTTCAGGATATCTTTCTGGATGCCTTGAGGTCCTGGCCGACTTTCCAAGGGCGTTCCGCAGAAAGGACGTGGTTGTGGGCCATTGCCCGCTATAAGCTGGTTGACCGCTTGCGCCAACGTGTCCGTCGTCCGATGCAGCCGATGGTGGAGATGGGGGGGCCGCGCGGCACCGGTTTGGAGGATGTCGCCACCCTGGTTGACTTGGAACGGAGTCTCCAGCAATTGCCCACGGCGCAACGGCAGGTCTTTATCTTACGCATGGTTCAGGATAGACCCTCATCTGAAGCAGCGGAGTTGCTGGGCTGGTCCCCGGTGAAAGTGCGGGTAACCCTGCACCGGGCCCTCAAAGCGCTGGAATCCCAGATGAACGGAGGCATTACCGAGCAAGGGAGTGGTACCCCATGAACGAGCAAGAATGGAAACAGCGGTATAGCCCCTTATCGCACATCGAGATGCCGCGCGACAGCAAGATCCGGGTGAAAGCCGCACTGGCGCAGGCGGCGGAGCCAGGAGCGCATGTTGGACGGGGGCGGGTTCGCGGTCTGGCCTGGTGGGGGGGGACGGCGGCGCTGGGGGCGGGTCTGGTGCTGGCCGCATTCCTCGGGCATCCCACGGGACACCCGCACCGCTTCCCAATGAGATCGGCAGGACAGGGGCGGCGGTCCAGACACCCGGCTCCGAAGGGTCCACCCGGCGCCCAACAGGCGATATCGGGCCCACGGGCGATCGCCATTGCCGAGGCCTATCTCCGGAAAACGGGGTCTCATGGCATCGCCAGTAGCGCCGTCATTGTCACACGGCAGACGGCCGCGTTCGATGCCCATGCCACCGCTCGGCATCTGCCGCCGTATCTGTGGCAGGTCACATTTCATCATGTGCTAGCTCCCGCCCCCGGACCGGGAATGGTGGCGACCTTGATGGTCGCGGTCGGCACGGAGGATGGGAAGGTGTACGGGATGTCCTGGACCCATGCCATTCCGAGCGCCCCGCCAGCGCCGACCACGCTGCAGATTCCCTCGGTGGCCACCCCGGTTCCCCATGGGACGGTGACACCCGTTGGCAGGGCCCAAGCCATCCAAGATGTCCTCCGCTGGATCCCGACGATGGATCCCCAAGCACCAACCCCGACGGCGATGGCGGCTGTCCTCGTGACGAAAAGTCAGGCGGAAATCGCACTAAAGGCCGCCGCGCGGGACTTCCCGGATTATTTGTGGAGAGTGGATGTCAAAGGTGCGATACACATCGCCGCCGGGACTTTTGTGTACTGGTCCATTTTTGTCAATGCCCAAAATGGGCATGTCGCCGCCTATCATTGGGGAAATCGCTTCTTACCGTAGTAAGGGGGTCGACCCAATGGCGTGCCATGATCACGGGCTGAGGGGTTGGCCGTACCATCTCGGATCGTTTAGTGCATACGTATACAACAAAGTGACTGCCTGATCTGCAGATTGGTTGACCCAAAAATAGTAGGCTTTTGAGAAGGGAGACCAATACAACGGTGGTTGCCCGAGGGCATTCCACTCTTTTAGGATGTGGTGCTCTTGGCCATAGGGAGCGCTTTGGACAATGATCCAGTGCTCACGTTGCGCGAGCGGCGCGCTCGCTCGCGGAGGCACCGGTAGCCCGAGCAAGCGGTCACGTTGAACCTGAGCCGATGGGGGTTGATGATGCGCGGACGGACGATGAATCGCCGCCTTTTGAGGCGTTGCGGTGCTTTGCTGCTGACGCAGGAAACTTCCCATCACAGAAAGCGCCACGGCGAAACCTACTGCCGTTCCCCACCAGAGCGGCGACCCTTTGGAGGGCCTTTCCGGCTTGAGCAAGGTTGCGCGATAAAAACGCTCCCGGTCAAACGTAACGGTTTGCGCTGAGCGCAAAGGCTCATGCGTGGCGAACCAGGTGCGCAATTCTTCCTCTGTTGAGGTCCGCTGGGTGTCACTATTCATCCTGAATCCCCTCCCATTCTGCCTCAAATCGGTGACGGGCACGGTGCAGGCGCGTGCGCACACCAGCTGGTGTTAGATGCAACCGTTCCGCAATGTCCTTGACGGAGTAATCCTCGTAGTAAAAGAGCCACAAGCAATCACGGTCCTTTTGGGACAATGTGTACAGCACCTTGTCGACCATGAGGCGGTCAGTCACGCCGGACTCAAATGAGGACCCCACGCCGGCCAGGGAACTTTCAAGCTTCGTCTCACGATTGTGCTGCCGCCGTTGCTTTCGCAGCGCATCGCGCGCTAAATTGCGGGTAACCGTGAACAACCATCCAACCGTGAGCGACTCGTGGGGATTATCACGATGGTAACGATATAAACGAAGAAACGCTTCTTGCGCAATATCCTGGGCCAGATCACGGTCACCGGTGTGCAGATGAGCGAATCTCGTCAGCTTATCGCCCCATTCCTGTATCCATGTATCCAGCCAGTCCCGGTCCATTGACTCAATCATCGGCTCCCTCCACATCCAACAAACGTCACAGAGGGGTCAAAAGGTTTCATGAGTCTCAGCATCGGTCCCACATGATTGGATACCGACGGGAGCCGGGATGCCAGCAAGTTGACTTTCCCGGCCTCGCAGCTCTGTTAAGGGTAAATGCCGGGCCCCCAGGCATCTGCGACATGGGGGATCACGGCCCCAAGGTGGCATTAGTCGATTTTGGGGTACGTTACCCTGAGGTAAAAAAGGTTGGGGCGGATAGAGTAGACTTTGGCATAGACATTACCGAATCCTTAATGCAGACTCGCCCCTGAATGTCCGGCATCAATTTTGCTCCTACCAGCCTTCGAATGTCTCATGACCGACCCGGCAAGTCACCTCGTTGACAATGACCACCACCCATTGCGATGCCCAGTAGGAGGTGTGTCTATCATGGCTGACCACC
>JAKADO010000130.1 GCA_021820485.1 Bacillota bacterium | reverse complement strand
GGGGACGGGTCGCCGGCATACCGGCCGTATTGCGCCGCCTGCTCCTCGGTGAGGAAATTGACGGGCGTGGGAATCCCTCCTTACGCGGGACATCGCGTGCGTGTCTCACATGGGTACACCCAGTTGAGATAGTTTGTAAGGCACGGGTTGTCGCCGTTTTCAGTGTATCGTATGCTTGTCTCATTAATCATAGCGCCGGGAGGACCCAAAGACCATGATTTACGGCTACGCGCGGGTCAGTTCGACCACGCAAAGTTTGGACACACAAGTCGCACAATTAACGGCATACGGCTGCCAGAAAATTTTTCACGAAAAGCTGTCCGGGCGCTCGCTGCGCAATCGCGCGCAATTTACAGCCCTCCTTGATCAGATTGCGACGGGCGACACCGTGGTGGTGACCAAGCTTGACCGCTTTGCCCGCAGTACCCAAGATGCCCTCAATACGATGGCCGCGTTGACCGAGCGGGGGGTGTCGCTCGTCGTCCTAAATATGGGGGGCGATGTGGTGGATACGTCCACCGCGATCGGCAAACTCCTGATTACGGTGTTGGCCGGGATTGCCGAATTTGAGGCGGACCTCATCAAGGAACGCCAGATCGAAGGTATTGCGGCGGCCAAAGCGCGGGGCGTCTACCATGGGCGTCCCCGCACATACACCGTGCATCACAAAGGCCTCGCCCATGCGTTAGAACTCTTGGCCGCGCGAGACACGAATCATCTCACGGTCAACGACATTTGTGCGATGACCCATGTGAGCCGAGCCACGCTCTACCGTGCCGCCCGGAACAGCCCTGTCGTCGGGCCCGCCTAACGAGAAACCCGTGGCATATTGGCATGTCTCCGTTACGATCTGTGGACACTATCCGGGGCTTCATCAAGGAGAGCAAGGAGGTCTTCATAACGCATGGCCGGGGCGGCCAGAAGCTCGTAGGTTCCTGCATCGCGCAGCTCGGCGGCCATGCGCTGGATGAGCCACGCCGTGGCGCGAAACGGCGCCGACCCGAGACTAATTCGCCGCACGCCCAGGGCAACCAGTACGGTGACTGGTGGGCTCCCTGGGCCCGCCAAGATGTTTAGTGGGGCTCCTATGGCATCCACTAATCGTGCAATCACCTGAGGATCATTGACTCCGGGAATGAAGAGACTGTCTGCACCCGAGTCGCGATAGGCTCGTGCGCGCCGCACGGCTTCCGTAAAACAGACGTCAGGATTCCCGACGGGGTGCCAGTAGGCATCGGTTCGCGCGTTAATCCACAACGGATATTGTTGCCGGTCCGCATAGCGCCGCACGCTTTCTAGTCGATGGCATTGGTCCTGCATGTCCCGCAAGGAGGTCGCCGGCCGCGCCAGTCCATCTTCCAAGTTGATGCCACAGACGTGGGCCGCCTGTAAATCATCGACGAGGCGAGGAACCTCGATCTGGTCGAGGTAACCGCCTTCGCAATCGGCCGTTACCGGGACCGTGACCGCCTGCGCGATCCGACCAATGGACGCCCACATCATCATCCAGGGGATGCATTCGCCATCCGCGAACCCGAGACTTGCCGCAATGCCGGCACTGGTGGTGCCCACAGCGGGGAACCCAGCTTTTTCAAAAATTTTGGCGCTCACGACGTCCCACGCATTCGGAAGAACCAATGGTCCGGTACTGCCATGCAACGCACCAAATGTGGTCAGACGTTCGTCCATGTTAGCCCTCCCGTTCCCCGACCGGTAGCTGACCGCCCTGGTTGGCGATGGAGGGCCAGGACAACCCAAACCACTCTTTCAGGGCACGACGCCCGTCATCCGTGACCCACACGATGCGGTCCGCCGCCGTGCGCCTCACCCAGCCCTGAGCGAACAGCCACACGGCCAGTTCTCGCCCGACTTGGCCGGCCGTGTGATACCGTCGCTCACTCCAATCCAGGCACGGGCGCACCAGCGGGGTGCGCTGGTGCGCATCCAGCGCCCACCCCCACTGCGCCGCCTGCTGCTCGCCGCGCGGCGTGAGCGCCAACACGTCATAGACGGAATCAAAGGTGAGCCACTCCCGGGCCACCATGGCCTCGGTGAGACTCGTGCCGAGTGCCCCCGCCAGGTGGTTGTAGCAGGTCCGCGCCGCCCGCAATTGAGCTTGGTGCGTCGATGTCCTGAGCGAACGCACGGGTTCCGGCGGGGCTAAACTCATCAACCCTTCCACCACCTGCGCTACCTCGGGACTGGCCAGCGCGTAATAGCGGTGCCGCCCGTGGCGGCGTACTTGCACAAGCCCCCCGGCCACCAGCTTCGCCAGATGCTCGCTCGCTGTGGCCGGGCTGACCCGGGCCGCCTGGGCCAACTCCGAAGCGGGGAGTTGGCGACCGCTCATCAGGTTGACCAACATGGTAGCCCGCGAGGCGTCACCCATGAGAGCCGCCACCGTATGCAATTCCGGATCACTCATGGATCGTTTCCTCCTCAGGGTGCGCCCGGGGTCGCCACCGAACGGCGGCGGGCCAAGAGACCGCCCAGGACTGTTAAGGCGACAATAGCGATAAAGACCGCATAATACAACATCGCGCCATATAACCCCACCTGCTGGGCCGCTAGCCCGATGCCGAGCACCGGCGCTCCGACACCGCAGTAGATGACGACATAGAAGCTCGACACCACTTGGCCTTTGACGGCCGGAGGCGCGGTGCGGGTGACCGTGGCCATGCTCCCGAGGAACGCCGTCCCCTGCCCGATGCCCGCCACCACCGTACTGACGAGAACCATCCACAACGCATGCGCGGGCACCGCCAGCAGAATGCCGCCCACTGCCATCACGATCAGGACGAGCCCCACCGGCATCGCGACGGTGGGGGCCATGGCACGCGTGAGCAGTTGGGTGATCGAGGCCGAGGCGAGCATGAGAAACACCACGCCACCCGCCACCGCCAAGTTCGACACGTGCAAGAGCCCTATCACATAGCTCGGAGCCAACGACATAAAAAAGGCGGTCACGGACCATACGGCGAAAGCGGTACCCCCCGCCAGCCAGAAAATCGGGCGGATCCCGGCGGGAATGCGGGGCCGGGTCCAGTGAAAGGCTTCGGACGCCCGTGGCCGCGTTTCCCGCGCGCGCAGGACGAGCACCAACCCGCCGCCCACCAACCCCACCACGACGATGAGGTAGGCCAGGCGCAAGGGTTCCGGGCCGTATTGGGCGAGCAACCCGCCCAACAAGGGACCGACTGCCGTGCCACCGCCGGTGGCCAGGCTGGCCACGAGCGGCGCCCGTCCGCGCGGTCCATCTAATTCCGCTAAATGCGCGGTGGCCGCACCCGAGAGCAGGCCGGCCCCGGCCCCTTGGGCCGCCCGGGCCACGAAGAGCCAGGCAGCGCCCTGGGCGCCCAGAAACGCCAGCGCGCCGACGAGGGCCAATCCGAGTCCGGCGGCGATCACAGGTTTTCGACCCCGCTGGTCGGACCATTGGCCTCCCACCAACAAGGTGGGAATCAGGAACGCCACATACACCGCAAAAATGGCGGTTATCGTCGCTGTCCCAAAGTGCCAACGCGTCGCGTACACCGCGTAAAGCGGGGCGGGGACATTGGCACCCACCATGATCCAGGCCAACACAAAACCCACGACCCCAAATCCCCGATGTGGATGGTTCATGCGTGGGACCTCCCTTCATCAAGGGCTGCCATCGCTCGTCGAGCCAGGGCCTCCGCCTGCAATTGGAGCCACCAGAAGTAGGTGGCCCAGCCTCCATAGGGAGCCCAGCGCTCACCCCACGCGCGGAGTTCGGCGTGCGTCAGGCGGCGGGCCGGAATGGCGTGGCGACCGGCGAAGCTTTGCAATCCCGCATCCCCGTCCGGGAGCACTTCAAGATGGCCAAACCCGCGTAAGGCCACGATCGCCGTCGTCCAGGGCCCGATCCCCGGGATCGTCTCCAGTTGGGCCAGGGCCGCCGCCGCATCCGCGGGGGACAGGGTGGGACTCAGGTCCAAGGTACCGTGCTGGATGGCGTCCGCGGCCGCGTAGATCGCCCGGGATTTCGTCTGGCTGAGGCCCGCCGCGCGCAAGACGTCAATCCCATGCGTGATCACCCACGACGGATCCGGCGGCAGGGGGAAAGACGGCACGTGAAACTCTCCCCCCATCATGACGGCGCGCCCACCGCGGTCGACGAGTCGTTGTTTGATGCCCCGCGCTTGTTCGACTCCAATGAGTTGCCCCACCACGGCCCAGAGAAGGGCTTCCCAGGGCGAGCCGAGGAGAATGGGGCGAAATCCGCGATGCCGCTGCACATAGGAGCCGAGTGCCGGATCCCGTATCATAAGATGCGTTTCGACCACTGCACCATCAACGTCGAGTACGAGCATGCGACGCATGTGCGCGACGACGACCTCCACAAGGCTTGGGGTGAGCGTCTCTCCCCAGATGGTCAGGGTGAGGGGCTCCTCAGACGGATACAGATTCTCCCGCGCGACCTCCACGACGACGCCGGGGCCGATATCCAACGCCCGTTGGAATCCGTGCTCATGAAGGCGTTCGACAATGGCTGACGGCGATGTTCGGAGATAGGCGAGCACCAGGCCGAAACCATAGGTGCCACAGGGGGCGAGACTCAACGTGTGCCGGTTCACGCGTTCGGCCTCCTTGCACACGAAGCATGGCGGCTTCTGCATGACGCGAACTCCCGCTGCCGCGTCGCTTCTTCATGTGTATCGCTGCGCCAGTCGACTCGGCGTCCAACGGCTATCCAAACTCCCACGATCCATCCCTCCCGAGGTTGCGTATGGCCAGAGCCATTACGGGGATCGTATCGTGTAGATAGTTCGGTTCCCGCCGAAATGGGAAAATACATCGCGCCCGGCCGATGTCTGATGTAACGGCAGATACTGCGTCAATATCAGTGCATGCGGGATTCACACGTAGAGGTAGTTTGGATCTTAGTCTAAATCGTGGACACCTCAAATACAGGGATTGCATTACAATCAAACCCAATGAGGTGAGACCATGCGGCAACAATATGACACGGAATTCAAGCAACGTGCGGTCCAACTGGTGCTCGCGGGCCCCAAGTCCGGGGCGCAAGTCGCGCGAGAGCTGGGGATTCCCGCGAACACGCTGTATCAGTGGATCCAGGCCTATCAAGAAGACCCGAAGCATCCCTTCGTGGGAAGCGGGCATCTCAAACCGGAAGATGCCGCGCAGCGGGCCTTGGAGCGCCGGATTCGCGATCTCGAAGAGGAGAACGCCATCTTAAAAAAAGCGATGCGCATCTTCACCAACGACCGGAAGTAAGGTACGCCTTCATTGAGCACTACCGCTTCACCTTCCCGGTTCAGAAGATGTGCGAGGTCCTCCAGGTTTCACGAAGCGGATATTATGCGTGGCGTCGGCGGCCGCCGAGTGCGCAGGCTGAACGCCGCGCAGCGCGCGCGGCCCACGTCCGGGCGGTGTTTGACGCCTCCGGCGGTCGGTATGGGAGTCCGAAAGTCACCGCTGTGTTGCGGCGGGAGGGCGAACGGATTACGCAGAAGACGGTTGCTGGTCTGATGCGCGAGCAGCAGCTCCGGGCCCGGGTCGTGCGGAAGTACAAAGCCACCACGAATTCTAAGCATGGCTATCCGGTGGCCGAAAACCGCTTGAATCAACACTTTATGGCGGATCGTCCCCACGCGGTGTGGATGGGTGACATTACCTACGTCCCGACCGACGAGGGCTGGCTCTATCTCGCGACATTGGAGGATTTGCACACCCGGCAAATTGTCGGATGGGCGATGGGGGCGCGGATGACCCAGGACTTGGTGCTGCAAGCCCTAGACCGTGCC
>JAKADO010000047.1 GCA_021820485.1 Bacillota bacterium | reverse complement strand
ACAGTCCCCATGGTGAGCGCCGCCCGCGTGGCGCCCTTGCCCCCGACAGTTCGGTTTGACTGGCTGTGGCTTCTGCTCCCAGCCGCCGCAGCCTTGTCGTTTCTGCGTCTGTCATTCCCCCGCCGCGTGAGAGGAGGGTCTCCCCAACATGGCTAAGGTGTGGATAATCGCGGAGTCGGAACTTCCCCCGCCCCGCACGGGCTATGACTTGGTCCTGTGGTCCACGGCGATCCTACCGTCGGCCACCCAAACCCAGACGTGGGCGGGGTGGGCTGAAACCCATATTATCGCCCGCACGCCCGCCGCCGAAACGCTGGCGTTTACGCCGCATCCGAGAGACTGGGCGGCCACCGATCTAGCCATGGGCAATGGCCGCGTTTGGCGTTTCGAGGACCGATACGTCGCCTGGCTGGACCGGTCGGCGCTCCATGTGCCTGAGGTCGGCCGCGCCCTGAGCATGGCGGGAGTGGAACTCATCGTCAGCGATACCGACCAACGCTACCCCAGCCCCTTCCTCGACCCGCTGTGGCGTACGGTGCAAGCCAATCAAATTTACGGTCTGTCGTTGGACACATCCCCGCGACTCTATTGGCCATGCGAGATTGACCCGGCGGAGGAAGGATTCCAAGCACTCGAGCGGGAACCCGGAGGCTTCTCCGCCACCCTCGACTTCTCGGCCTTGGAGAGCGCGCGGCGTCTATTTCCCATTCATCAGGGACTCAGATTGGACGTCTACCAGTCCCATGGGTGGTGGGATCGATGAACCCCTTCATGCGTCTTTTCATGGGGGTGCTTCTGCGGGCCAAGTTAAGCCGGCATGCCCCTCCAGTCGGGTCTCCCAGCGACGGCGCCCTCCCGCTGCCGCAAGATCGCATCAAAATCGGAGCGGTTCAATGGAATGCCGAGCCGGTTCGACGCGTGGACGAGTGGACCCGGCGCGTTGAAGATCTCTTTCGGGAGGCCTCGCGGGTGCATTGCCACCTCTTGGTGTTTCCCGAATATTTGCCGCTCTCCCTGTTAGGTGCGCTGATGCCGGATGGCACCGGGGCGCACACCCTCACTGACGCCACCATTCAATCGGTGCTGCGCACCACCGCTCCCGCCCTGCAGCGATTCTGGCTGAAGTGGATGAGTGCTCTGAGCCGCCAGCATCACCTGGTGACGGTGGCGGGATCCGGTCTCATGGTCCGCCATGGACGACTTCAGAATGTGGCGGTCATCTTCGACAAGGACGGCCAGATCATCGGGCAACAGCCCAAGTTGCACGTGTTGCCTGACGAAACGCGCTGGGGCATTGCGGCAGGAGACACGCTGTCTCAACCATCCTTGCCGCCTTGGGGAGTGACCAGCATCGTCTGCAACGACGCCACGTATTTCGAAACTTTTCGCATGGCGGCCGCACAAGGCGCGCGCATCATCGCCGTCCCGATCGCGGATCCGGAAGCTCGCTATACCGTCGGCAAGGCACGCCGCGGTTGTTTTTCTCAGGTGCAAGACGTCCCTATGGTGGGTGTGGTTTCCGCAGCCACGGGTCGGCTCTTTGGACTGCGCCTGAGCGGCAAGGCAGGGATTTACCTGCCAGCCGAACTGACCCCCGACGGGTCAGGCGTGTTGGCGGAATCTGACCTTCCCATTGGCGAGGGATTGGTCAGTGCGGTGGTTTCGCTCAATCAGCTGGCCGCCTTTCAAGCGGAGCGGGTGGCGCGCCACCCATTGCCGCCTGAGGATTTTCTACAAGCCTTATATCACGTTGAGGAGGATCGCTAAATGTTGACGCATGCGACCCAAGCCATTTTGGCGCTCGGGGTGTATGGAGTGTTTATTGGTATGGTGTTGGAGAGTTGCTATATCCCGGTTCCGTCCGAAATTATTCTGCCGTACGCGGGGTATTTGGCCTATTCCCACCGCACCTCGCTGGTGGCCGCTATGATCGCCGGGTTGGCGGGCGGTCTCATTGGAGCTCTGATTGGCTATCTCATCGCCCGCTACGGAGGGCGTCCCTTGGTGGAGCGCTACGGCCGCTACATCGGCATTCGCCATCACGAAATGGATCGGGCTGACCACTGGTTCCAACGCCACGGTGACGGAGCTGTGTTCTTTGGGCGCCTTCTGCCGGGAATCCGCACCTACATCTCCTTGCCCGCGGGCGTGGCAGACATGCCGGTGGGCCGCTTCATGGCCTTTACATTTCTCGGCGCATTGCCCTGGACTGTCTTGTTTACCTATTTGGGCTATGCGTTCGGGCCCCAATGGAACCACCTCGGCGGCTGGACTCACTACTTTTTGGCTGCAGTCCTCATTCTCCTGATTCTTTGGGCCGTGCTTACCCTGCTTCGCGGACGGCGGCGCGCCAATCCCAGAACATAAGCCACGGGATGGCCAGAACCAGCACGGGCCAGTTCTCCAATTGCGGGCCCACGAGACCGGACAGCAGGGCCCGCAGGCCCACGGCTCCCATGAGCACAGCCTCCAGCGGTCCGACGAGTCGCCGCACAGTGCGCGGCCATGGACCAACCGCCAACGGCAGGACCATTCCGGCACTGGCACCTGCCAGAACCGCCAACGGATTGGCTCCTGCCAGCATGAGGGCCACCCAGCCCCCAGCTCCGTCCAATGCCGAAAGCATGGGCCTATGAGGGCCGATGCCCCGCCAGACCCGGCGCACCGCATAACCACTCAACACGCATCCGCTGACAATCCATCCCAGACGCAACCCCGCGAAACTGAGCCCGCCCACCAATGCCAGCACCGGAAGGCTCGCCACAGGCCACAATAGGGCGCGCCACTCCTCTTGTCCCCGGGCCCAATGGGGCGCTGCCAACTGATATGCCATCATGAGAGAAATGAGGAGGGTTGCATAGTCGTTGGCCACGACCGTCCCTCCCCCTTCGTTTATGGCATGCCGTTCCAGAACTGCGGATCCTCCATTCCCAGCCGCCACAGCGAAATGCCCGCCAGATGGTATTGCCGGGCCAACTGAAGGCGCGCTTTGGCTGACCGGTCCCCCATGAACCACACCACGTGGGAGGTTCCACTGCTGGACTGGTAGACAAAACGATTCTGCGACTCTGACGCAATATATCGGATGGGTGCGCCATCCTGCTTGGCCATCGCCTTGGCCGTGACGTCCGGGACGGTCGCCGCCGGTCCGGGGGATCCGTTGTTCACCCAATCATATCCATACATGCCGATGGACAGAACCAGATGATCGGCCGGTGTTTGATTCAGCGCCGCGACAATGTTCCGCTGCACCCAGCCGTATGGCGCAACGGCCCCGGGAGGGCCCCCGCTGTAATGATGGTCATACGCCATCAACACCAGGTAATTGGCGCTCTGCCCCAATGCATGGTAATCATAGGCGCCATTGATGGCGCTTGGTACACCTAAAAGCGGGAAGACCGAAACCGCCACCACTTTGTGCAACGGGTGCAACGCGGCCGCAAGCGTCTCAACGAAACGGGAGAGGTCCGCCCGACTGGCAGGATTCAAGAGTTCAAAGTCAATATTGACCCCATCAAGATTGTCCGACTTGACCACCGCCGCAATGGATTGAGCCGCCTTGTGGCGCGTCGCCGCAGTCCACAGCACATTGCTGCTGCCATTGGCGTTGGTAAAGAGCGGCACCACTAACACATGACGGCTGTGGGCATCCGCCACCAAACTATTGTCGTATCCGGTATCCTGGACACTCCCGTTGGGACTGACGCTGAACCACAGCGGACTCACCGTCGTGAGTTGGCTGCCGTGCGCGTCAAAGGACACCCTCGAGCTCGGGATTCCGTCTCCGGGCACCTTGTTCTCGTAAAATCCGATGACTTGAAGATGCTCGTGACTCGCCGGCATGGCAGAGGGCGCGCGGTGCTTCACGGACGCCTCGATGCCCCAGATAATCAGAAAAAGAGCCACCACTCCCCCGATGACCCCAGCGAGGACCCGATTATCGCGAAGCCATTGCTGCCAGTCACTGATGTTCACGGGGCCATCCCTCCTCTCACGGTAGGATGACATGGCTTCCGTGAAATCATACGGGGTCAGGATAGGCGAAAGTGGCGTTGGCGGAGTCGGCGGTTTTCACGCTCTAGCGCTCCAATGCGCTGCCGCTGCTGCCGATCTTGGAAAGCAACCAATTCCAAGAGCACCCGGCGACTGGCCCGCAGACGCATCAACTCCCGCTCCAATTGCGCGACCCGCATTTGCAATCGAACCACGTCCTGCTCTGGATTTCTCATCCAAGCCACAGTGCTCCCTCCTCCTTACCCCAGTATACCTAGCGTCTTGGTAATTTATTCCTGGACGCAGAAAAGGACCGGGAAGTCCCGGTCCCCCCCTGCGGGCCCAATTAGCGGCTCAACATATCAGCGAGTGCCACGAACGTGCGCACCATCACGCCAGTCGGCCCGTTCTTAGTCAGATTCAGCGGGTCCTTGTCCTTCCATGCCGTGCCGGCGATGTCCAAATGCGCGAAGGGCACGTTGCCGGCAAACTCGCTGATGATCATGCCGCCGGTAATGGTGCCGGCGTCACGTCCCGGTGAATTCTTGATGTCCGCCACATCTGATCGGTAGAGGTCGCGATATTCCGGATAAATCGGCAGGCGCCAGACCCGCTCGCCCGCGGTCTCTGACGCTTGCAGCACCAAACTCGCCAACGGATCATCGGTGGCCACCAGCCCAGTCGCTTGATGCCCAAGCACCACCAATACCGCGCCAGTCAATGTCGACGTTTCGACAATCCAGTCCACGCCCAAATGCGCGGCGTAGCTGACGGCGTCGGACAAGACCACTCGGCCCTCGGCGTCGGTATTGGTCACTTCAATGGTTTTCCCGTTAAATGCTTTGACGACGTCGCCAGGGCGAATGGCGGATCCTGACGGAACGTTTTGAGCGATGGCCATAATCCCGACCACGTTGATGGGGATCTTAAGCTCTGCGATGGCGATCATCGCCCCCAGCACCGCGGCCGAACCCAGCATGTCGTACTTCATTTCCTCCATGCCCGGCGGCGGCTTCAAGCTAATGCCGCCCGAGTCAAAGGTGATGCCTTTGCCGACCAAAGCCAGTGTCCGGTTGCCTCCGCCCTGATAGCGCATAACGACCATCCGGGGTGGATACACGCTGCCCGCACCGATGCCCAGAATCGCCTCCATGCCCAGTTCGCGCAGCTTGGCCTCGTCGAAGACCTCAACCGCAAAGCCATGCTGCCGGCCTGCCTCCACCGCCTCATTGGCCAACAGCTCCGGGTAGAGCTTGTTGGACGGCCGGAATCCAAGTTCCCGAGCCGCGTTTTGGGCATGGGCCACCGTCGTGCCCCGGCGAATCCCCGCTGCCGCCTCTTCTGGGAGGCCATACAGTGTGGCGGTGGTCCAGCCTGCGGGCGCTGCCTCCTGCTTGTAGGCCACAAATCGCCAGCTCCCCACCAACAATCCTTCGCTGATGGCCTGCGCCGCCTCCTCGGCCTCAAACCCCGTCTCCGGCACCACCATCGCCACCGATTGGGCATGCGCCCCCAAGGCGGCTTGGCCCGCCCGGCCCGCCACCATGCGCAATCCCCGCAGATCTAGATCGTTCCGTTCACCCAGTCCGAGAACAACCACGCGGCGCGCTTTGACGGCGTCCAGCGTCGAGGTGCTCCAGGTCTCCAGCCACTTGCCCGTAAATTCCCCGCGACTGAAGGCGTCGGACAACGCCCCTTTGAGGCGCGTGTCCAGTTCCTTCAGCCCACCCTCAACGCCCCCATCTTGATAGGCGCCGACCACCAGCACGTCTGAGGCATCGTCCCAGGGCAACCCCTGCCCCCTATGTATTGTCACGTCGCTCACAATTAGCCTCCTCGCCTACGCCCAGGCTTTTCTCAAAAAATCGATATAATTGTACCCCAAAACCCGGCCAATCGTCTCATCCGACAGCCCCCGCGCGCTCATGCGCTCGGCCAGTTGAGGCAAGGCTGTCACGTCCTCCAAACCCGTCACCGGATTGTCGACGCCATCAAAATCGGACCCCAACCCAACATGCCGATCGCTTCCAACCACCTCCAGCGAATGCATCATGTGGTCGATGACCCGGTCCAAGTCTTCACTCCCTTGCAAAAATCCACGCACAAAGGTAATTCCCTGCACGCCACCCTGTTCGGCCAATGCCCGAATTTGGGCATCGCTCAAGTTGCGACGGTGTGGAGCCAATTCCCGACAGTTGGAGTGCGACGCAATTACGGGGCGCGTCGAGATTTCCAAGACATCCCAAAACCCGGCTTCGGCGATGTGGGACACATCCGGAATGATATTGACGCGATTCATCTCTTCGATAATGGCCCGCCCCGCGCGGCTCACGCCACCTCCGCCAGGCTCCTCGCCAGCACCATCCGCCAGCGCGTTGCGCTCGTTCCACGTGAGGCTCATGAGCCTCACGCCCAACCGATGCAAGATGCGCACCATAGCCGGGTCGGTGCCGACACCCTCCGCCCCTTCGATTGAGGGCACGCCGCCCAATCCCCCTTGCGACAGCACCTGCTCCAAAGTCGCCAAGTCAGTGACCGGGGTAATGAGTTCGGGATGCGCTCCGATTTCGCTCCAAAAGGCGTCCACGTACTGCAGGAGGCGTGCCTGTGCCCTTTCCGGCTTGTATTCCGGCTCGACCCATAACGAAAAAAACTGGAGCGTGTGTCCACCCTCCAGCATGCGTGGAAAATCCAACTGACCCTTGTCGGATCGCTCGTGCAGATGCCGTTCTCCCCGAAGAACCGCCCCCAAGCTGTCCGCATGCGTATCTACCACCGGCATAAATTGGCCGTGAAATTGCATTCGATTGTCCCCTCCTACTCCCGAATGAAAAAGCGCTCAATCCGGGTGGCTGTCCCCTTGTCAGGGTCGATGTCCACCATGAGCGCCCCAAATTGACCGCGGCCCTGTGCGGTATCGAACCGCACCGGCAGCTGCGTCCTGAGTTTTTGAATCACCAGCTCCGTCTTGACACCAATTACCGAGTCCGCCGGCCCGGTCATGCCGAGATCGGTAAGAAACGCCGTGCCACCGGGAAGAATGCGCTCATCCGCGGTTTGCACGTGTGTATGCGTTCCCACCACCACGGCGACTCGCCCATCCAAATACCAGGCCAATGCCGCTTTCTCCGAGGTCGTCTCGGCATGGAAGTCAACCAAGACCACCTGCACTTGATCCTTCAATGAGGCCAACAACTCATCCAGCGCTCGGAAGGGATCATCGTACTGAAATGGCATGAAAGCTCGTCCCGCTACACTAACCACGGCAACCGGCACCCCAACCGGGCTGGCCACGATATATCCGCGGCCCGGAGTGCCCGGCGGCAGATTAATCGGCCTCAGGACCTGCGGCACATCGTCGATGAACTGGAAGATCTCCTTCTTGTCAAAGATGTGGTTGCCCGAGGTAATCACGTCAATGCCGCAGCTGAGCAACTCGTCCAGCACGTCATGCGTGAGTCCATTGCCGCCTGCCGCATTCTCGCCATTGGCGACAACAAAGTCGATGCTGTGCTCTTGCCGAAAGCGGCGGATGTGTTGACCGACCATGCGGCGCCCGGTTTTTCCCACGATGTCTCCAATCAGCAGCACCCGCATGCTATGGCCTCCCGTTAGGTATTGAAAATTAGGACGCGGCCCTCGTCACGCAGCGCCACCAACTGCCCAGAGCCTTCCTGCACCAGAGCCTGCAGGCGTTCTTGGATGGTCTCCTCTTGCACCATCATCTCTTCTTCCAACAGGTCATGCGGATCGAACAAAACTGTCAGTTCCGCATGATCCCGCAAAATTTCAATGAGAATCCCGATCTCTTCAACGGACACCGTGTCGGTGTCCCGAGTCAACTCGATGGTGGTGACCGCGCCAGCAATGTCCCGGGTAAGTTCGATCGTGCCCAAAGGCCGCTTCGTCATCTGCCGATAGCTGACCAAGGCGTTGACCGCACCGTCCAGCACACGTTCCCAAGCCGCATCGTCGATGGCTCCCCGCACCACAAAGGTAACCTGCATGGCTTTCGCCTCAGGACTGCACTGAACGCTAGATACCTCGGGATAGCGCATAATGACGGCAATCAGCGTTCCCAGCCCCCGTGTGCTTCCTCCCCATCCAAATGACGGCATGTGCATTAATGCCACCCCTTTCTCATTGCTCTCCGCGGGTCTTCCTTCATCATATGTCGCGGGCGGCGCGTAGGCGGGTTGCTCTTAGAGCACTGGAGCATTCCATTTATCGGTATTCTCCAATGCGCGTCCGGGATACAAGTCCTGAAACTTCGCCACGAGATCCTCGCGCGTTTCAGCATGCTCATCATCCTGAACGCACGACTCCACGGGACAGACGTCCGCGCATTGCTGGGTGGCGTAAAACCCGAAACACTCGGTGCAGTGTCCGAGGTCAATGATGTAGATGTCCTGTCCTTCGGAAATGGCGCTGTTCGGGCACTCCGGCTCGCACGCGCCACAGGCGATGCAGTCCTCAATAATCTTCAATGCCATCGGAATCGTCACTCCCTTCCCCTTCGGCCATCTGCCGAATGACCGAACCGGGAAATCCTTCCCGGGCCAACCGCCGCACCAGACGCGCTCGGCCCTTTGGACTGCTTCTATCGTACCGCTGTCCTACCGGTTCGGCAATCTCCAGCCAGTTGATGCGCTGCCGCAGTTCCTGCATGACGTCATCGACCACGTCCCGGGGGACGCCGCGGGTCACCAGACGCTGCGCCAGATGGCGCGGCCCCTCGTGCCGAGCCAACCCCCGGGCAATGACCTGGTCCGCCACCCGGCGGTCATCCAACAGCGATACGCGTACGAGGTCGGCTACGGCCATCTCCACCGATCCAGCGTCAAATCCTCGCTCCTTCAGCCGTTCCTGAACTTCCCGGACGGTGAGACTCCGCTGACTGAGCCAGCGGAGTGCGAGGGATTTTGCTTCATTCGGCATCGACGGTAGCGTCGGCTGGGGTATCGGGCTCCGGCTTTCCTTGGACCATCTGTCGAATTTTTCGATCCAGCTCTTGCGCGAGATCCGGGTTGCTCTTCAGATAATCGCGGGTGTTCTCACGCCCCTGGCCGAGTCGCGTGTCGCCATAGGCATACCAGGCCCCGCTCTTTTGCACCAAGCCCAGATCCACAGCTAAGTCCAAGATGCTGCCCTCGCGGGAAATGCCCTCGCCGTACAGAATGTCGAACTCCGCTTGCTTGAACGGCGGAGCGACCTTGTTCTTCACCACTTTGACCCGCGTGCGGTTCCCGACCACATCGTTTCCCTGCTTGAGACTGTCAATGCGCCGCACCTCCAGACGGAGGGACGAGTAGAACTTCAAGGCCCGTCCGCCTGGGGTGGTCTCGGGGTTCCCGAACATAATGCCAACCTTTTCGCGCAACTGGTTAATGAATACCGCCACCGTCCGCGACTTGGAAATCGCTCCCGTCAGTTTGCGCAAGGCTTGAGACATCAACCGGGCCTGCAAGCCAACGTGGGCATCACCCATTTCCCCTTCGATCTCAGCACGCGGCACCAAGGCGGCAACCGAGTCCACCACGATAATGTCTACGGCTCCCGACCGCACCAGCGCCTCAGCAATTTCCAACGCTTGCTCGCCGGTATCCGGCTGAGAGATCAACAAGTCATCCAGGTTGACGCCCAGCCGCGATGCGTACAATGGATCCAGGGCGTGCTCCACGTCAATGAAGGCCGCGACTCCGCCAGCCTTTTGGGCTTCAGCGATGGCATGCAAGGCAACGGTAGTCTTTCCTGAGGACTCTTGACCGTATATTTCCACGACACGGCCGCGGGGCAGCCCGCCTACGCCCATCGCCAAATCCAACGTCAAACATCCGGTCGACACCACTTCAATCGCCGTCCGCGTCGATTCCTGACCCAGACGCATAATGGATCCCTTGCCAAATTGCTTCTCAATTTGAGCGAGCGCCAAATCGAGAGCCTTATCCCGGTCCATCCCCATTGCTTTTCCTCCCCCAACTAACCTCACGGCAACAATTCGCCTTTGAGGTCAGAACTCCTGCTTAACGCGGGCGAGCCGGCTCCAGATTTACACTCTTCCCTCGAATGACTACCGCTCCGACATTTTGGAGAACCTTTTTGACGGCGTCCTTCGGCATTTCGACAAAGGTGAAGCGATCATAGATGTCGATAAGTCCGATGACGCTCCCTTGAATTCCCGCGCCTTCGGCCAGTCCGCGCACAATGTCCGCCGGCGTAACGCGGTCCATGCGTCCCAAGTTCAAGAACACGCGCACCATTCCCGGCTCGGCACCTGTCTCGCCAAAGTCACCCTCACCGGGCGTCTCGCGCCCCTTATCCACCATCAGGCGAATTGCCGCGGCCGCGATGTCTACGGAATCGTACTCTTCAGCAAGTTGCATGACCAGATCTTGATACGCTGGCAGAACGCCGCGCTGAATTTCATCGGCAAGCCGTTGCTTGAGAGCCTCTCGCTGCTTCTCCGCCACATCCGCCATGGTCGGCAACGGACGTCGCTGCAGGCGCACATGCAGGATGCGCTCCATTTGGCGAAGCTGCCGAAACTCCTTCGGGTGAATCAACGAAATGGCCGTCCCCGACCGTCCCGCTCGACCAGTCCGCCCAATGCGGTGCACGTAGCTTTCGGTGTCCTGCGGCAAGTCGTAATTGATGACGTGGCTGACATGCTCGATGTCCAATCCGCGCGCCGCCACATCGGTAGCCACCAAAATCTCGCTGCCGCCGTCCTTGAAGCGCTTCATCACGCGATTGCGCTGCACTTGGTTGAGGTCGCCATGAATGGCCTCGGCGGTATAGCCGCGGGCCTGCAATCCCTCCGTCAGCTCGTCGACCCGCTTTTTAGTGCGGCAGAAGATGATGGTGCGTTCGGCCCCTTCCATGTCCAGAATGCGTGTGAGCGCGTCCAGCTTCTCGTATTCGCGCACTTCGTAGAAGACCTGGTCAATCAGGGGAACCGTCAAACGCTCCGGGCTGATGTTGACATGCACAGGATCCTTTAAGTAGCGGCGCGCCAACTTCCCAATCGGGTCGGGCACGGTCGCCGAAAACAGGAGGGTCTGCCGCTCCTCCGGCACATTCTGCAAAATGAACTCCACATCTTCGATGAAGCCCATGTCCAGCATTTCATCCGCTTCGTCCAGCACCATCATCCGCACGTGGTCCAGTTTCAGGGTCCCTCGGCGAATGTGGTCCATGACGCGTCCGGGCGTCCCAATGACCACTTGCGCACCATGTTCCAACGCCCGGATTTGCCGGTCATAGGACTGCCCGCCATAAATGGGCACCACCTTCACGCCGGCAAACTTGCCGATTTTCGTAATTTCCTCAGACACCTGGATGGCCAGCTCTCGCGTCGGGGCCAGCACCAAGGCTTGCACGCGCCGCGACCGGTGGTCGAGCCGCTGTACAATGGGCACGCCGAAGGCCGCCGTCTTTCCCGTTCCGGTTTGCGCTTGGCCAATCAGATCCCGGCCCTCCAGGATTAACGGAATGGTCCGCTTCTGGATGGGTGACGGTTCTTCGAACCCCATGCTCTGCACCGCTTTTAACACCGCCGGGGACAGATCCATGGATTGAAAGGTTGTTTCGTTCTCAGTCATAGGTAACTCCTCACCAAGTATTTTGTGTTCGCTCGGGCCGGCGTCCAATGGAGCTCAATGCAAGCCCTAAGAGATTTCAAGATTTTTCAATAGCGTGGGCAACTTCAAAAGTTCCCATACAGCGCTCATCGCCGTTTGCACCGCCACTTGCCGAACCGCTTGCCGGTCCAGCGGCGTGTAGCGACGCCGCACCACTGTGCCCATGGGACCCGCCGCTGCGACGTAAAACGTACCCACGGGCTCCTTCTCTGTCCCACCGTCCGGTCCCGCAAATCCGGTTGACGATACGGCAACGTCCGCATGAAACTGCTCCCGCGCGGCTTGCGCCATCGCCACGGCGCAGGCTTCACTGACGGCGCCCTCCTCATCCAGAATTGCCCGGGGTACACCGAACGATTCCTTCACGGCGTCGGTATAGGCCACAACCCCGCCCACCACTCCTTGGGACGCTCCGGGCACGCTAATCAGGGTGGCCAAAATTTGCCCTCCCGTCAACGACTCCATCGCAGCCAGCGACCAACGGCGGCCAGCGAGCCATTCAATCAAGAACCGCTCTCGGCTCCATTCTCCCAACTCGAAGACAGGGGCCGGGACCCGACTCAAGACCCAAGCGCGCCCTCGTTGGCGAAGGACGCGCCCTTCCGCCGAATCCGCCGTATCAATGCGAACATCCACGCGGCCGGGCTGAGCATAGATGCCCGCCCGGGGATGCTGCCCTTCCAGCAGCGGGGACAAATGCGTTGCCACTTGAGACTCGCCCAAGTCAAACACCGAATAGGTATCGCGATGAATGCGGCTTGCCGCTAGCGGAGCCACCCAGGAGGCCATCCATTTCTCGGCGATGCCCTGCATTTCCCTGGGCGGACCGGGGAGCAGCACGATGTATCGACCGCCCACCTCCAGCAGTTGGCCCGGAGCCTGGCCGCGAGGATTCATCCACGCGTGGGCGCCTATCACGATCCGCGACTGACGGGCGACGGATGCTTCTCGGCCCGGGACCCGACTGTGGCGTTGTTCCACATGCGCCCTCACCGCTGCATCCTCGATCACGGGGCGGCCCAACGCCGCTCCGACGGCATCCAGCGTGCGATCATCCGCGGTCGGACCCAATCCACCGAAGAGCACCGCCAAGTCTGCCGAAGCCAATGCCTGACTCAGTGCCTCTTGGATTGCCAAGGGCTCGTCGGGCACCACACACTGAAACACGGGCCGAATCCCAAAAGTCAACAAAAACTGGGCCATCCATGCGGCATTGGTATTAATCGTCTCGCCAGCCAAGACTTCATCGCCAATCGCGATGATGTGGGCGCTTTGAATCATCTCATCACCTGTTCCGATGCGATAACAAGTTATGTTAACCGAAAAACTGGAAATTCGCAAGTTGCTGTCACAGGGACTTCTCCATCGCCGTACGGTACAGCAAAAACAACCGAGGTGCGCGGCATGGAACATCTGATGATTCGGACCTTGAAAGACCCCGCGGAACTGGCGAAAATCCCTGCTCTGGAACGTGCCATTTGGGGCAACGACGACCCGCTGCCCGTGTCATGGCTTCGAGTGCTCACCGACTTGGGCGGCGAAGTGTCCGTCGCCTATCTCGATCAGCGTCCAGAAAAATTTTTGGGATTCACCATGTCCATTGGCAGTTATGACCACCGCGGCCGCCTGTTATACTCGCATCAAGCCGGCGTGCTGCCGGAATGGCAAGGGCACGGCATCGGCCGGCTCTTGAAGTACCACCAGAGCCGCTGGGCTGAGCAAGCGGGGTATCGGCGCATTCTCTGGACCTTCGACCCGCTGCGGACCCTTAATGCCTATTTTAACATCGGAATTCTCGGCGCCGAACCCATTTCCTACCACCCGGACTATTACGGGCCCCTGACCAGCGCCCTCAACCAAGGCCTGCCCACGGACCGCATCCTCTGTGAGTGGCGGGTTCCCGCGCCCATGCCGCGGCGACGGCCCGAGCGGGTCTGCTTTAAAATCTACATTCCCCAGGATATGGGACTCTTGAAGCGCGAGGAGCCGGAGCAAGCCCGACGTTGGCGCGAAACTGTGAAGAACCAGTTTTTGGACGCCCTTAATGCCGGCTACCGTGTGGTGGGTTTTAGCATCGCACCCTCCCCCGCCTACTTGCTGTCCAATTAAGAAAGCGGCGGAATCTCCCGATCCCGCCGCCGTCTCGATTGCCCCTAAGCCACAAGCTCGCGCACCCGTTCTCCGGGCAATGTCTCCTGTTCCATCAACAACGCCGCCAACTCGAGGAGCGACGACTGATGGCTGGTCACCAACTCATCCACCAACTCCTGCGAATCACGGATAATCTCCTGGACGGTTTGGTACAGAACTTCCGGCGACAACGCCTCTTCCTGAACCACCCCCAGCGAGGATAGGCCCGACGTCACCATTCTCCGGGCAATGTCCCAAGCCTTCTCAAAGTCGCTCGAGGCCCCTGTGCTCTGCTCGCCCAACAGAATCCGCTCGGCGGTCGAACCCGCGAGACAAACCGCGATGTCCGCCTTCAGTTCGGATACGGTTTGCAGAAGACGGTCGTCATCGGGCGCCTGCCGCACAAAACCGAGCGCCATGCCGCGGGGAGCAATCGTAATGGAGGACACCGATCCGGGATTGACCAACTCCCCGATAATGGCATGGCCTCCTTCGTGAATCGCGACCCGGTACAACTCCTCCCGACGTAGATGGCGATCCAGTTTTTCTCCCAGCAGAACTTTGTCAATGGCCGACTTGAAGTGCCCTTGAGTCACGATGGTGGCATCCTCCCGCAGCGCCAAGATGGCGGCTTCGTTGCAGACGCTTTCCAGATGCGCACCGGAGAATCCGAACGTCTCGACCGCGATCTGACCGAGATTGACGTCCTTGGCCAACGGCTTGTTTTTGGTGTGCAGCAGCAAGATGGCTTCGCGTCCCATGCGGTCGGGCAAATCGACGCGCACCGTACGGTCAAATCGGCCTGGGCGCAGTAGCGCCGGGTCAATCAGGTCGGCCCGGTTGGTCGCCGCCATCACCAAGATCCGCACATCCTCCTGAGTGCTCATGCCGTCCATTTCCACCAGCAGCTGATTCAAGGTCTGATCGTACTCGAGATGGCTCTGGTGCTGTCCGCGCCGGCCCGCCATCACTTCAATCTCGTCAATAAAGATAATGGCCGAATTGAGGTTCTCCTTGCGGGCAATCTGCCGAGCCTCTCGGAACAATTGCCGGACGCGCTGCGCACCGACACCCGCATACATCTCCACAAACTCCGATCCCGAGGCCGCCAAGAAAATGGAGTCAGTATAGTTGGCGGCCGCCTTGGCCAGAAGCGTTTTCCCCGTGCCGGGCGGACCGGTCAAGAGAATGCCCTTCAGGGGGCGAATCCCAAGCCGTTCCATGTCATCTGGCCGCAAAACAAACTCTAGAGCCTCCATCAACTCATTCTTAGCGGTGTTCTGCCCACCGATGTCCTGAAATGAGACCGATGAGCGCACGCCGACTTCAACCTTCCGGCTTTGGCCCACGTTCAAGCGGTTCATGAGCCCCGTCGCAAACACCACAATCCCCAGCCCCAGCAATAAGAGGAGAGGCCAGACATCTACGCCGTTGATGCCCAAAAACACCAAAACGGCTACCGCTGCACCGACACCAATCTCTTTAACCATGGCTTCCTCCCCCTATCGTCACTGGGACCACTTCATAGAGCACCGCTCCCTGGTGGTGAAACGTCAGGTACAGGTGGTGGCTCCCCAGTTCCACTGAGGCAGACGCCTGATGTGCCCCGGCTAGATGGACCAGGTTGTCCCGCATGGCAACAAACTGTCCCGTGGCCTCGCCCTGCGCGATGATAAACTGCGCACTGGCGGACACCGCGTTGAGTGTGGCGTCCGGGTGGCTTACGATGGTGACGCTGGCCGGCGCGTGTCCCAACGCCTGATCGGCGGCTTGCCATACCGTCCGGTACACTGACATGAGGTCGGATCCGGCCCGCATGCGCACCGTGACCCGCCCGCCATTCATCGTGGCCTCAGTGACCCCGTGAATCGCGCCCAAGCTCGCCATCAGCGGTGTCTGCACCACCGTGGTCTGATAGAGTCGCTGGCCGCCCCAGAGAACGCCCAGTGTGCAAATCATGGCAATAATGGCGGTGAAAACCTGTTTTGCGGAAACCTTCATAAGGCGCCTCCTTTATCACGCATAGGGTCCTGAATCGTGGGCAGTATAACATGAAAAACGCGGCTCTCGCCGCGTCAATGCTTGTCTCACATGCCAAGTTGATCCAACCGCGCCTTAGATGTCGATGGCGTGCCAAAAACCCCGAATATATTGGGCTCCTGTCCAGACCGTCAGCAGGCCGGACAGCACCACCAGCGCGAGCGGCACGGCACCCGTCAGCACACTGGCCGCCCCGAGCGCAAACAGTTGCGACACCGTTTTCCACTTGGCCAGGCGGCTGGCTGGCATGGAGGCGCCGGGCTTCAGCACTGAACGCAGGGTGGTCACCGCCAACTCCCGCGTCAAGACAATGAAGAACCACCACGCACTCAGCCGATGATCAAAGACCAGCATGGCGCCCGTTCCCAGCACCAGGATCTTGTCCGCCAACGGATCGACATAACCGCCAAACTTGCTGGTCTGTTTCATGTGACGGGCAATGCGCCCATCTGCGAAGTCCGTCAATCCCGCAATCGTAAACAGCGCGACGCCGACCCAGTGCATTGAGAGCGAGCGCGTGAGCCAGAGCGCCGACACAATGGGAGCCAGAACGATTCGGCTAAAGGTGAACCAATCCGCTAATTTAACCAATGCGGCTCTGCCACGAGATCGTATTCTTTGATGCCGGTAATGCGGGCCGGAATCACTTGGCCGACTTGAAACTGGCCCTTTACGTAAGTAACTCCATCAATCCCAGGAGCATCGGTGGCTCCACGGCCGACGCTCACGGTGGTGCCCACTTCTTCAATAATGGTGGGCATGACCTGCCCAATATGGCGGCCACGAACGCCACCCACCAACCGGCGCTGCAGCAGCATGGCGGTGCGCCGGCGCTGCTGCTTGACTTCGTCGGGCACCGGGTCACCCAATCCCTCCGCCCGTGTCCCTTCCTCGGGCGAATAGGTGAAGATGCCGACGTGGTCGAAGCGCTCCGCCTCCATGAACTCCAAAAGGCTTTCGAAATGTTCCTCGGTTTCGCCCGGAAAGCCCACGATGAAGGTGGTGCGCAAGGTCACATCCGGGATCGCATCCCGCACCATGGCCAGCACCCGCTCGGTCTTCTCGCGGCGGAACGGACGTCCCATCCTCTGCAACAGATCGGGATGGGCGTGCTGCAGCGGCATATCCAAGTACGGCGCCACCACCGGCAAGTCGCGCATGGCCCGCACCAACTCGGGCGTGACCTGGGTCGGATAACTGTACATCAGCCGCACGAACAACAAGTCTGGAATCTCCTGCAACGCGTACAGCAATTTCGGTAGCTGCGGGTGACCATACAGGTCGTGGCCCCAAATGGTCGAATCCTGCGCAATCAGGACCAGCTCTCTGACGCCCTGACTCACCAATCGGCGAGCCTCAGCCACAATATCCGCCAAGGGCCGGCTGCGGTAACCGCCCCGCATTTGGGGAATCGCGCAAAAAGCGCAGCTATGATCGCACCCCTCGGCAATTTTCAGGTAGGCGGTGTAGGACGGGGTGGTCAAGCGGCGTGGGCGCTCGATGCCGCTGACCGGCATCTCGCCCCAGAATCCCGGCCGGGCGCCGGTCAACGCCCCGTCAACCGCTTCGACAATGCGGTGGAACTCACCGGTGCCCACCATGGCGTCAACTTCCGGCAAGTCATCCCACAAATGCTGCTGATAGCGCTGCGAGAGGCAACCAGCCATCACCAGCGCTTTCAATTGGCCCGTTTCACGGTAGTTGTTCATTTCCAAAATGGTATCAATCGACTCTTGTTTGGCAGCATCAATGAACCCACAGGTGTTGACAATGAGCACCTCGGCCTCGTCAGCAGACGGCGTCAGCTGATATCCTGCTTCCTCCAATAGTCCTAACATCACTTCGGAGTCCACACGATTCTTCGGACATCCGAGACTCACCATACCCACCTTGGTGGCCATGCTGCATCACCTCGCCCGTTATCATAGCCTACCGCCTCCAGAAAATAAAGATGGCCGACGTCCGGTAAATATCCACCCTGAGCCCAGGCCGAGCCATGATTTCCACAATGTGGACGTCCCGATAACGTTCTGTCCCTGGCCGACGGCACGTACATTACAGCAAACCGTCCCAAGGAGGGGTCTGGGTGCGCATTTATACCGTTCCGCATCACTGGTGGCGTCAATTCATTGCTGGGTTGGTCATGCTGGGTTTGGCGGCCCTGGCCATCGGCCTAATCCGGAATCCCGGCAGCACGGCGGGGACCGCGGCGCCACTCGCCCCCGGCGACCGATATTCGCTGCGCGACGTGGTCACCAGTAAGAAGGTGGCTGCCTTGACCTTCGACATCTCGTGGGGAACCGTGATGCCGACCAAAGTGTTCGATTTGCTCAAGAAGGATCATGTCGCCGCCACGTTCTTTGTGTCCGGTCCTTGGGCCAAGCAAAACGCCGGCTTGGTCAAGGCGATGGCTCAGGCCGGCTATGAAGTCGAGTCCCATGGTTGGGCGCACGTCAACTACACCGGCCTCAGTTCGAGCGGGGTTCAAGAAAACATTATGAAAGCCAACCAAGTCATCCAAGAGATTACCGGTGTCCGTCCCACCTTTGTGCGGCCACCCAACGGGGACTTCAGCCCCCGCACCATCGCTGCCGCCAAGGCCATCGGCTATACGACCGTCACTTGGGGCACCGACTCCATCGACTGGATGAATCCCGGCGTCAGCACCATCATCCGCCGCGTGGTCACCCGCATTCATCCTGGTGACATTGTCCTCATGCATGCCTCCGACACCTGCAAGCAGACCGACTTGGCTCTGCCCACCATCATTCAGGACTTGCGCCAGCAGGGCTACCAACTGGTCACTTTGAAGCAATTGATGACCTATGGCCCCCCCAACTATCGTGGTTAGCGGCGGCGAAACAACCATTCCCAGAAACGGTGCGCGGAGGACTTGCGCGCAACGTCGCTGGTGGCGTAAAGCCCTATCCGGACGGGCGGCTGCCCCTCCTCCAACACCGTCGCAAAGCCGACGCGGGTCTGTCTTGTAACAGGGGCCTTGACCCGCGCCGGCAAGGCAAGGACGGTCTCGTACGAACCAGTCTTCGGCACCTCGAGCCATACGGACCGGTGGCTGGCCAGACCCACTGACTCCGTGACGCCGCCCTCAACCGGACGGCGGGCCAGTTCTTGACCCTTGTCCACCGCCCTTACTTCGTGCCAGGCACCAAACCCCCAGTTCAAGAGCCGCGAAGCATCGCCATAGCGATCGGGGCTGTTTAAGACCACCACGATTAATTGCCGGCGGTCGCGCGTAGCGGAGCCCACCAGACACTTCCCGGCGGCATCGGTGGTCCCTGTTTTCACGCCATCGGCGCCAGGAAATCCATACAACAACGAATTGGTGCTGTTGATGGAGCGACGGTGCCCGTGGCGCAGTTCCGTCACCGTCGCCTCGGGACTGCGCACAATCTCTTGAAACAGCGGAATCTTGAGGGCGGTTCGGGCAATCAACGCCATATCGTAGGCGGAACTGTAGTGTCCGGGCTTAGTGAGACCATGGGTGTTCTCAAACGCCGTATTGAAGGCCCCCAACTGCTGCGCACGCACGTTCATTTCCGCCACAAACTGCTCCACCGACCCGGCATCGCTCTCGGCTAAGGCCACGGACGCGTCATTGCCGGAGCGAAGGAGCATGCCCTTCAACAAATCCAGTCGCGTATATTGTTGGTTCTGCACAATGTGGAGCGACGATCCCGGGGTGTTGTCCGACCGCTTGGACACGGTCACAACCTGGTTCAAGTGTCCATGTTCAATCACCAAGAGCGCCGTCATCATCTTGGTCAAAGAGGCGGGGTCGAGTTGCAGGAAGGCATTTTTTTCATAGAGAATCGTTCCCGTCCGGGCGTCGATGAGAATGGCTGCACGCGCCCCGATGGCAGGCGCCGCCTGCGATGCCGGGCGCGCCGCGGCGTGCGCCAGCGGGGACAGCGTCAGTGCGCCGCCGAATACGAAAACCGCCAAGGAAATGCGGGTCATCAGTTCAGGTCGCCTCCTCCATTCATGACCCGACTAGTATGACCCGCATCCACGCGAACAACTCAGTGAATCAGCCCTTCTGGAAAGTTAGAAGCAGCGGAAAGGTCGGCGCATCCGGAAGCGCCACCGATTGCTGGTTGACGAGAATCGCCGCCGCGCGGGTACCCAGTTTGACTGCCACGCTGGAACTTGCCGCGATGGTCAGCGACTGCCCCGCATTGTAGACCACGCCGTACGGATTCTTCGTGACCCCATTCTGCCAGACCTCCACCCAGCACTGCCCGGTAAAGCTCACCGTGATACGCACCGAGGAGCCGTTGACTCGGTACGACGCCGTGCCAGCGCCGGTGTTGCTGGCCACCAGGGCAACTGTCGATGCCGGCTTGGCAGAATGCGACGGATGCTTCGCCGGATGGGCCTTCTTACGCGCATGCGACCGTGGGGCCGATGGAGCCGCGGACTTGGCGGCAGGCGCGGTGACCGGATGATTGCCAGATTTCGGCAGCATGTATAGGCCGACCACGAACAACACAACCAGAATGAAGGCCGCGCCGGCCACAATCCGACCGGAACTCAAGGGGGTGGTCATTCCCGCGCTGACATTGGACGGGCGCCGGCGGGAAGCGGATGGGGCCCGAGGTGCCTCCGCGCGGGCTCTCCGCACCCGCCGCGTCACCACGGGAGCCTCCGGGTGAACCGACGGCCGCGGGGCTGCCACAGGCGGCGCCTCACGCTCACGCAGACGCTTCCGGTACCCCACCAGAGCCTCAGCGTCGAGATTCAAATAGCGCGCGTAACTTCTCAAGAATCCCTGGCCATAGACTTCCCCGGGAAGCTTGTCCCAGTGGTTTTGTTCCAGCGCCTCCAAATATTCCGCCCGAATATGGAGTTCCTGGCTCACCTCCGCGATCGACAGCCGCCGAGCCTCCCGCGATTGGCTCAGATATTCCCCGATGCTCATCGAATCCTCGGCCATGGTCAGTCCCTCCCTCTCGTCAAATCGTTAGGGCCACACACGGTTCAAGGTACGGGCAAATGGGATGGTTTCCCGCACGTGGTCCAGCCCGCAGATCCAGGCCACCACCCGTTCCAGTCCCATGCCAAATCCACTGTGCGGCACCGTTCCATACCGTCTCAAATCAACATACCAGGCGTAGTCGTTGGGGTCCATGTTATTTTCCTTCAGACGCTCCAACAGGAGGTCCAAATCATGGATGCGCTGGCTGCCGCCAATAATCTCTCCATAGCCCTCCGGCGCCAGCAAATCGGCCGCCAGCACGACATCGGGCCGATCCGCCGCGGGTTGCATGTAAAACGCCTTGATGGCCTTGGGAAAGTGCGTCAGAAAGACCGGCTTCTCAAACATGGCCGCCAAGGCGGTCTCATGCGGCGCACCCAAATCCTCGCCCCAAGGCACGGCCAAGTCCACGGTTTTCAGCCGCTCAACCGCCTCGTCGTAAGTAATCCGAGGAAACGGCGGCGTGACGCGTTCCAATGCGCTCACATCACGCTCTATCTGCTGCAGTTCCGCCCGGGCGTAACTTAGCACATCCTGCACCACGTAACTCAGCAACTGCTCCTGCCAGACGAGGTTTTCCTCAAAGTCGCAGAACGCCATTTCCGGCTCAACCATCCAAAACTCGGTCAGATGGCGCCGCGTCTTGGACTTTTCCGCCCGAAAGGTGGGTCCAAACGAGTACACACGGCCCAGAGCCATCGCCAGCGCTTCCATATACAGCTGGCCGGACTGGGATAAAAAGGCGGGGTCGCCAAAATAGTCAATGCCAAACAAGGTTGTGGTGCCCTCGGCCGCCGCAGGGGTCAGAATAGGCGGATCCGCCACCACGAAACCATGATCGTCGAGAAAGTTTCGGATGGCGTGAATGATGCGGGCCCGGATGCGCAGAATGGCCGCCTGCCGCGGGCTTCTCACCCAGAGATGCCGATGCTCCATCAAGAAGTCGACGCCATGCTCCTTGGGCTGAATGGGGTACTGCGGGGATGGCGACAGCCGTTCGATGCTGACGGCGTCCAACTCGACGCCGGACGGTGCCCGCCGATCTTCGCGCACCTGCCCCACGATGCGCAGTGCTCCTTCCTGCTCCAACTCCTCAAAGGCGTCAAAGCCAATGCGCGTGACGTCCCCCTGCGGCTTGATGACGAGTTGCACCTGACCCGTCCCATCGCGGAGAATGAGGAAATGGATCTTGCCCGACGAGCGAAAATGGGTCATCCATCCTTGCACCGAGACCGTTTCACCGACGTGTCCAGCGAGTTCGCGAATGACGTAGGTGGCCATTAGATGGACCCTTTCTGCATGAGATTGCGGAAAATCACCAAGCGCTGAATCTGATTGGTGCCTTCATAAATCTGCGTGATTTTGGCATCGCGCATCATGCGCTCAACCGGGTAATCACGAATGTAGCCATAACCCCCGAACAGCTGCACGGCATCGGTGGTGACGCGCATGGCGGTGTCCGAGCACATCAGCTTGGCCATGGCGGAGTAGCGGGTCACTTCTGGTGAGGATTCGGCCTCGAATCCGGCCGTTTCCACAACGGTCGCCGCTTTGTAGAGGAGATGGCGGCTCGCTTCGATCCCAGTCTCCATGTCCGCCAACATAAACTGGATGGCTTCCTGTTGAATCAACGGACGCCCAAACTGTTGGCGCTGCTTCAAGTGCTCGATGGTCACATCCAGCGCTCCCTGCGCGATGCCAAGCGCCTGCGCGGCAATTCCAGGACGGGTTCGATCCAATGTGCGCATGGCAATCTTAAAGCCTTCGCCCTCGCGGCCAAGTAGATTCTCCGCCGGAACCACCACATCATCAAAATTCAGCATGGCGGTCTGCGACCCACGGATTCCCATCTTCTCCTCAATGCGGCCCACGGAGAGTCCGCTGGACTCGCCATCCACGACAAACGCCGACACCCCTCGCACGCCTTGGCTCGGGTCCGTGGACGCAAATACCACCAAGGTTTTGGCCAATCCCCCGTTGGTGATGAAGACCTTGGTTCCCGAAATGCGGTAATGGTCGCCCTCTTTAATGGCCCGGGTCTTGGTGCCGCCGGCGTCCGATCCGGCCTCGGGCTCGGTCAGCGCAAAGGCAGACAGTTTCTTGCCAGTGGCAATATCGGGGATGAAGCGTTCTTTTTGCTCTCGGCTGCCTCCCACCAAAATCGGCATGGCGCCCAAATGCTGGGCCGCGATAATTAAGCTGGACGTCGCACACACCCGCGCAACCTCTTCCACAGCCAGGCAAAACGTCAACAGGTCGGCTCCGCCCCCGCCCAAATCCTCCGGCATCCCCACGCCGATAAGTCCATACTCGGAAAAGAGCTCCGCGATGTCCCAAGGAAACTCCCCTGTCCGGTCAATTTCGGCCGCCCGCGGCAAAACCCGCTCCTGAGCCAGCCGTTTGACCGTATCGCGAAACAATTGCTGTTCTTCGGTCAGATCATACATGCTATGTATCTCCTCTCGACGATCTGAGGCCATCTTAGCATCTCTCTGAACGCCTGCTCAACGACCGCCAGATCCAGATGTCCAGGCCTTCTTTCGCCACTTCCATGATACAATAACTGCAAGAGGTGAAAGCCATGGCGAATCGCGATACGTTTACCATGCCGCTCCTGCCGGTGCCGCAAGTGGTCTTCCCCGGCATCGTCTCCACCGTCTTGGTGCGTCCCAAGGCAGCGGGCGCTGCGGCCCGGCTGGCCGTGGCACAGGACCACAGCGTGGTATTTGCGCTCATTCGTCCGGATCACGAACCGGCCACGGTCGCCACCACGGCCCGCATTCTGGACATGACCGAGGTGCAGGATGGCTGGCAGCTTTCCGTGGCCGGCATTCAGCGCACCCACATTCTCTCCTATCGCCATCAAGGCAGTTCGCTGATCGGCCAGTTTCGGTATGCCAGCGACACGGAGGATTCCATCCCCGTACTGCTGAGTGAGGAGGCTTGGGCCCTGGCGTCGGAACTCTGGGCGATGATGGGCCAGGACGGCGCCCATCAGGCACTGCCCCAAAACGCTCCCCATCTCTCCTATTGGATTGCTGCCCATGTGCCGCTCAGCGCCGCCACGCAGCAGGAGCTTTTGGAGATTCCCACCACGCGCAGCCGACTGGCCAAGGAAATCTCGCTGATGCGCACCCTGTTGGATGGGCTGCGCACGGAACACAGCGGCTAGGCGTCGTCCGAGAAGTACTGCGATTGATACGCTTCCAAGGCGGGCAGGAGCCTTCCCACCACCCAAGCAGCCCAATAGCGGGGGTTATGGGTCAGCCGCTTGAATCGGCTTTGCCGCACCCAGTCACTCATGGCGATGGGCTGCGACCCTTGCACGGCGACCCCAAGATGACCGGGATGCGCCTGGGTGGGCCACTCAATATGGACTTCCAATCCTTTGCTCGATCGCAACACCCATAGCCCGCTCTGCGATCCCCACCGCCAAATCGTCCAGCCTCCGCGAAGGCGAATGCGGTCGGGCACCGCAAGACCGCCTTCCGGCCAAGCATAGTCCCGCAGGAACGCGGTCAACCGTTCGCGATGTTGGTAGCTTTCGGCCTCCACCTGCAGTTGCTCCCAGCGCTCGGACTGCTCTTCTGCGAGGGCCAGCGGCCGGATTTGCAAAATCGGAATCTGACGGCGTTCCCGCTGCAGGGTTTGCCAACTTACGCGCGACAACGGACCGCGCGGGGCGTAGGTCGCCTCAAGACGGCTTCCACGTTGCACGCGGCGCAGCGTCATCACGGTGGCCCAGTCCGGCGACCAGTGCGGCACGGTCCAGGTGGCCTGCGCGCGAATATGAAGCGGCTCGGGAGCTTCCGCCAACGCATCCAGCCATTGACTGCCAGAGCCCACGATGCCAAGATCGCAACTCACATACCGCGCTTTGATGCCCAAAAGCTGCTCGCCGTCCGACGGCTTCTCCTGCAGCCACTTGACCCGTACTGGGCGAGCGCCCAACCGCTCCGCCAACCGCATCCATAAGAGCGTCAGCGTTTCGCTCGCCCGTCGTCCCGCTTGATGTTGGGTGATCGATGCCTCTTCCCAGCCAGTCATCCAGGAGCGATGTTCGCTAATGGCCCACGGGAGGCGCCGGGCATGCTGAATCCGGCCTTCCGCCCACCATTCCAACTCCTCCTCGCTGGACCAACTGGCGGGGTCCCATACATCCTCTACCAGCGCCCAGAGCCATGACTCGCGCGCAGCGCGGATGGTGACCTTTTGAGGAGTCCAACCCACCCAGGCGTCATCTCCGCAGGGAATCCAGACCCGCTCCGGGCCCAGTTCCACCAAAAATCGGACCAAATAGTTCCACGTCACCGTAATGTCCATCGGGTCGAGCCAGGCGTCGATAGCCAAAGGCTGCGACTGATAGACCAGCCATGGCGCCAACGCCCGCAGCCCACGCGACCGCAGCGTCAATTGCCGTCCCCGCACTTGTTTTCCTTCCGCCTCGAGCCACGCTTCCGTGGCTAAGGCATCCTGCCAGAAAGACTGCGTCCGTGTCCGCGGCGCCTCCGATATCTGTGCCAAATAACGCATGGTCACCGACCCTCATGGTTGATTGCTCTATCATATCCGATTTTGAATCCTCACACACCTGGCACCCCTGCGAACGCCCCCCTGCCTAAAGGACAGACGAAGCCCCGGCCAAGAGACCGGGGCGTAGGAGGTTAGCGGCTCAAGAGCGTGCCCACATACTGCAGTATCGCCTGGCTGCATTCGGGACAATACCCGTCGTGGTCCATGAGACGCGCGGCCACGTCATTGAGTTTCTTCAACTGTTCCTGATCCGGAGTCCGGGTCGAGGTGGTGACTTTGACTACGTTTTTCAAGTCGTTGAAGAGCTTCGTCTCGATGGCTTGTTTTAGCCCGCTGTGCGACTGGTAATTGAAGCGCTTGCCATGCCGAGCCAAGGTCGAGATGCGAATGAGGATTTCCTCGCGAAATGCCCGCTTGGCGTTCTCGGTAATGCCGATCTGCTCTTCGATGGACCGCATCAGCTTCTCGTCGGGCTCCATTTCCTCGTCCGTGATGGGATCGGTCAGCTTGGTCTTGTTGACGTAGGCTTCGGCATTGTCCAGATAGTTGTTGAGGAGCGCCTGCGCCGATTCCTCAAAGGAATAGACGAAGGCCTTCTGCACCTCAATCTTGGCCATCTCATCGAATTCCTTGCGCGTTTCGTAAATCAGGTTCAAAAGGCGCTCGCGCTCGTCGTCGCTAAGGCCCGTATGCTGTTCCAGCCCATCCTTCAGCGTCTTCAGGGCGTCCAAGGGATTGATGCAGGTTACGCCGGACTTCACCAGCGCCGTCGAGAGCCGGTTGATGACGTAACGGGGCGAAATCCCGTCCATGCCCTCCATGGGGAACTCCTCGCGCAGTTCCCGAATGTCTTTGCTGGTGTATCCCTCGACAGACTCGCCGTCCAAAAGGCGCATCTTCTTAATCAGGGACATGCCTTGCTTCTTGGACTCCTTCAAACGGGACAGCACCGCGAACATGCTCGCCACACGCAGGGTATGCGGAGCCAGATGGACGTTCTTCAGACCGGATTCGCCGATGAGCTTCTTATAGATCTCGGTCTCATCGCTGACCCGCAGATTGTAGGGCACCCGAACCAGAATCATCCGGTCGCGCAGCGCTTCGTTTTTCTTGTTCTCCACAAAGTGCAGGTACTCGCTCTCATTGGTGTGGCTGACAATCACCTCGTCGGCGTAAATCA
>JAKADO010000046.1 GCA_021820485.1 Bacillota bacterium | reverse complement strand
AGCCGAGGCGCTAGGGGGCGCGGATACGCACCTGAAGCGTTCCGGGGTGGCCCACCTGGTGGCCAACGACGATGCCGAGGCATTGGACTTGGTCCGGCAGGTGCTGAGCTTTCTTCCGCAAAACTGGCGCGAGGAACCGCCGGTGCAAACGACCGAGGACCCTTTGGGCCGGATTGACAATAGCCTCCGGTCCGTCATTCCCGACGATCCCAACAAGCCCTACGACGTATTGGCCATCATTCGCAGCATTCTGGACAATGGGGACTTTTTTGAGCTGCAGAAGGGCTTTGCCGACAACCTGGTTGTCGGATTGGGCCGTATCGGAGGACACTCGGTAGGCATTGTCGCCAATCAGCCGCGGGTGCTGGCGGGAACGCTGGACATCAACGCGTCGGACAAGCTAGGGCGGTTTGTCCGTTTCTGTGACGCATTCAACATTCCCGTGGTCACGCTGGTCGACACGCCCGGATACTTGCCCGGCACCGCGCAGGAATATGGCGGCATCATTCGCCACGGAGCCAAGGTGCTGTATGCTTATGCTGAAGCGACGGTGCCCAAGATCACCTTGATTCTGCGCAAAGCGTATGGGGGCGCCTATCTGGCCATGTGCAGCCGCTCCTTGGGCGCTGATTTGGTCATGGCTTGGCCCACGGCAGAAATCGCCGTTATGGGACCTGATGGCGCGGCTAACATCATCTTTCGTCGGGAAATTGAGGCGAGCGAGAGCCCGGCCGAGACCAAGGCGGCCAAGGCGGAGGAATATCGCCAGCAGTTTGCCAATCCCTATGTCGCCGCCAGTCGTGGCTATATTGACGCGGTGATTGACCCGGCGGAGACGCGCGGCCGTGTGGCGCGCGCCCTCATGGTTCTCTACAATAAGCGCGATGAGCGTCCAACGAAGCATCACGGCAATATGCCGGTCTAGGAGGAAGGGCGATGGCAGAGGAAACCGCATTGACGGAAGAGGAACTGGCTTGCGTGACCGCGGTGCTGATGCTGCTGGAGTCCACTGAGACGATCTCCAGCCTGAAGGTGCGTGAAGCATGGCCGAGCCCGTCGCCCTGGCGATGGGCACCGATACACTGGTAGTCCCGACTCAGGGATTGCGATTCGAGGATAACATAGCGGGGAGGAAACCAATTGCCAACGGTTCGGCGGTTTCGCATAACGATTAACGGCAAAGTGTATGAGGTTGAAGCGGAGGAATTAGGGCAGGAAGGTGCCGGTCGTCCCGCAGTGGGGACCGGTGCGCCTGTGGTTGCGGCACCTCCGCCGGCGCCAGCACCAAAAGCCGCGCCGCCCAAAGCTGCCCCACAAGCGGCGTCGAAGCCGGCGAGCGACGGTGCATCGGTCGATGCCCCCTTGCCAGGACTGGTGCTGGATGTCAAGGTGCGGCCGGGTGATGCGGTGGTCCCAGGACAGGTGCTGATTATCTTGGAAGCCATGAAAATGGAGAATGAAATCGTGGCCCCCGATGCCGGAACCGTGTCCCGGGTGGAAGTGGCCAAAGGGGACAGCGTCTCCGCAGGAGATGTGCTGGTCGTTCTCCAGTAGCATGGCATCCAGCCAAGAACGAATTTTGGTGCTCGCTCCGCATCCCGATGATGAAGCATTGGGAGCGGGCGGGCTGATGGCCAAAGCGGCCGCGTCCGGCCACGAAGTATTCGTGGCCCTTTTAACGTCGGGCGATGGCTTTAAGGAAGATGCCGCCCGCTACTATCTGTCGCTGGACGTCTCCAAAGAGGAATATCTTCACATGGGCTACGAGCGGCAGATCGAAACGCAAGCGGCTTTGGCCCGGGTCGGTGTGCCCAAGGAGCACATCGCCTTCTTGGGCTATCCGGATGGCGGGCTCGATGCGCTCTGGCTCACACATTGGAATCAGGACCCGTGGACCAGTCCCACCACAGGCTATGATGCTACGCCTTACCTGACCGCCTTACGCCCCAACTCGCCCTATCGGGGCATTGATCTCTTGTCCCTGCTCATGGGGCTTTATGAGGAGATCCAACCCACGCAGCTGGTGATGCCCAGTGCGTTTGACACACACCCTGACCATTGGGGCACCAACGCCTATGCAACGCTGGCCTGGGCCGAATGGGCGCACCGGGACGCGGCTTGGCGGACGATGCCGCGATGGGGATACTTGGTGCACTGGCCGGCCTGGCCGCTCCCGCTCGCCTATCGTCCAGAGATGGAGGCGGAGGCGCCCGAACGTCTTGTGGCCTTGGGACAAGAGCCATGGCATAAAGAGTCGTTGCAGCCTGGCTGGATTGACGCCAAGCGGGAGGCGCTCTTGGCCTATGAAAGCCAAGTCGAGTTGATTAAGCTCTATATGTTGGCATTCTGCCGCAAGACGGAACTGTTTTCGGTGGAAAGCGGATGGCAGGGAGATGTGCGCGAAGGTCTCCTGGCGGTATCCAATCCGGCCAGCGACTGGGTCTCGCGTACGCTCCGACGGACCAATCCTCTGGCACGGATCTCCTGGGGTCGGCGCTCTGATCGCGATGTCGCGGTGGTGGAGTTGAGCCGCACCTTGGATGCCGAGGAACGCATCGAGATTAGTCTTCACCCCGTGGACGGCGAGCACCGCCACTATCGGTGGCTGGCGGGGCGGAACGCTGTACCGGACGCGGTGCAGGTCGTCGCTCGGGGGACGCGCTGGGAGTTTTCATGGCCCACCAGTTGGATTGGTGGCGCCCCCCTGGTGGTGGCGGGGGTGCAGGTGTACAATCGGGACAAGAGTGCTGGAAAAATACCATTTCGAGTCATACCATGGAGGGACAACCAATGAAGGTGTGGGTTTCGATAGACATGGAGGGCATCAGCGGGGTCGTGGATCGCGATCAGTTGCTGCCGGATGGGCGTCGGTATGAACGGGCGCGCGAGTCGATGATGGCTGACCTGATGGCGGTGCTGAGTGCGTTGAAGGAGGAGCCGGACGTGGAGTCCATTGTGGTTAACGACTCGCATGACGGCATGCTCAACATTTTGGCCGAGGCGATGCCGGGAGGGGTGCACCTCATTTCCGGAGGCGCCAAGCTGTGGTCCATGAACCAAGGCGTTGACGCCGCAGACGTGGCTTTCTATGTGGGATACCATGCCCGGGCTGGCACCCCTGCCGCCGTCATGGACCACACCTATTCGGGCGAAATTTTCTCCGTTACCTTGAATGGCCAGGAAGTCGGCGAGACTGGCATCAATGCGGCCATGGCAGGGCATTGGAATGTCCCGGTGGCCTTTGTGTCGGGCGATGACAAGCTGGCTCTGGAGGCAAAGGCTCTCCTGCCCGACGTGGAAGCTGTCGTGGTGAAGCACGGCGTGAGCCGCCGCGCCGCTGAGTATCTCCCCCGTCCTGAAGTGAACCAGCGCCTGAAAGAGGGCGTCAAACGCGCCCTGCAGCACTATCGAGACGGGTTGGTGAAGCCGTGGAAGCTGGCCGAGCCGATTCATCTGACGGTCACGGTCATGACGCCGGAAATGGCTGACCGGGCCATGTATTGCCCGGGCGCCCAGCGTGTCGATGGGCGTACCGTCGCTTTTGACGAGCCCAACATGGAGGAAGCCTTCCGGGCCTTTTACACGGTGATGGCGATGAGCGACCGTCCCCTTTATTAGGCCCTCGCGCAAGACGTGCTACAATCCGGGTATGGATCACCAAGAGCCACAGCAGACAGGTACAAGACGGTTTTGGTCTGACAACGCAGCATTGGGGCTGGCGACGTTGGTCGCTGGCCTTTTCAATACGCTCTATTCGCTCTTTCTAGCGCACGCACTGGGGCCGTTCGATTACGGACGGGTGGCGGCGCTCAATAATGTGGTGGGATTGTTCCTGCTGCCGCTGCCCATCATTGGCCTCGTCGCCATTCGCGTGGGGCGGCAACCGGGGCAGCGCTGGCTCGTGGCGGGAACCTTGGGTCTCGGCGGCAGCCTGTTTTTGGCGGCCGTGCTGCTCAGCGCGAGTCTCGGCCGAAACCTGCACCTGCCGGCTCGACTCATTGTGCTGTACACTGTCACGGTCGTCTTCAATTTTGGCTATGCACTCTATATGGGATTTCTCGAGCGTTCCCGTCATTACCGCTTGGTTGGGGCGCTATTGGTGGCTTCGAGCGGCTTGGGCGTTCTGTGCGTGCTGCTGGCTGTCACGGTCGGCCGCCCACATCCTCTGGCCTGGCTCGGGGTGCTGCAGGCGGTGGCCGTGGCGGCGTTGTTCCTGGGGGCCCGGCATTATGGGGAATCGCTTCCGGCCGCTCCACCGCGACGGTTGACGTCTACGATTGTGGCCACCACCTTGGGCGTGGGCACGCTTCAGGCGTTTTGGGGCTTCTCAGATTCGCTGTGGGCCAAGGCGCACTTGAACGGGGTGGACGCCGGGCTCTATACGGGACTGACCACCATCGGCCAGGCCCTGCCATTTGTGGTGTCCAGTCTGGCGACGGTGATGCTGACCGCGATTCTGGACGAGCCTCAGGAGAGGTTCAAATACTTGTCCCGGACGCTGTTGGCGACGCTGGCTGTCGCCGGGTTGTTTCTCGGTGTTCTGGCGCTCTTTCCGACTCTTTTGGTGCGGCTTGCCCTCGGTCCGGCCTTTTTGCCCATGAGCCCCCTCATCCAGCGCTACAGCGATGCCATGGCCGCATTGTCGCTGGTGGTGGTGATGACCACCTATGGGGTTGCGGTGGGGGCGTACAGCACCATGGTGGGCGCGGCCTTAGGCACTCTGATCTGGATTCTGGCGCTGATTCCGGCCCATACCATGTCCATGCTGGTCAACCGCACGTTGGGGGCGATGCTGTTGACGCTGGTGTTGGTGGGAGGGGCCTTTCTTCTGTCGCAAAGAAAAAACCGGTCCCCTGCGTCTGGGGACCGGTTTCCTTCCTAAACCTTAGTTGCTGCTCAAGGTCCAGTAGTTGGGGAAGATCATGTCGGTAATCGGGTTGTAGGTGCTGACCGTCCCGTGCAGATTCTTGGCGTGTTCCGGCAAGCCGCCGCCTGCATACGAGGAAGCCGGGTATGGCAGGAACAGCACCGCCGCTTGTTGCGCCGTGTACTTCTCGTAGGCGTAGAGCGCGCCCAGCGTCTGCTGGGTGGTGCCGGACTGGTACGACTTTTGGATCAACGCGTTTTCTGTGGCGTTGTTGAAGTCCTCGAAGTTGGACGCCGCTCCGGTCGCGAAGAGGCCACCGCCAGACGGGTAGTAGTCAGGCTGATAGGTCCAGCCGCCGCCCCAGTCCGCCATGTCCCACTTGGTCGGGGAGCCGGCAGCCGTGGAAATCACGTTGTCAAACGGCTGCTGCACGATGTTGACCTTGATGCCTTCCTGCGCCCAGCCTTGCTGAAGCAGCTGCTGCAGGTCAGTCTGGGATTGGTCGCCGGAAATGGCGAGGAATGTGAACTGGAGCTTCACGCCGTTCTTTTGCATGACGCCGTTGACTTCCGACCACCCGTTCTTCTCCAGAAGCTTCTTTCCTGCTGCCGGGTTGTAGGGATAGAGCGGCTTCGCCAATGCTGGATCGCCGTACGGGGTCTTCGGCAAGTTGCCGACCGGGCCGCCTTCTTGGATGGCTTGACCATGGAAAATGCCGCTGATGATGGCCGGCTGGTTAATGCCCATCTGCAGGGCTTCACGCACATATTGCTGCTGGAAGACCGGGCCGAGTCCGCCAGGCGCCTGGGAGTTCATGTTCACGATGAGGTAGTTGAATCCAAAGAGGTATGGCGCGGTCAACACGTCGCTCGTCAACTGGGTACGCGCGCCCCAGTCCGCCGTCGGCAAGTAGCCTGCGTTCAAGGTGCCGGTCTTCAAAGCGGCAAATTCCGCCGAGTCCGAAGTCTCGTATTGGAAGATGACCTTGGAGAGCGAGGACTGATGGCCGCCAAACTTCTTGTTGGGCACAAACACCCACTGGCTGTTGGCGGTGGCGGATTGAATGTGGTACGCACCGTCCACCACGTCATACACCGAATTCATCGGGGAGTTGGCAACGCTGTTGATGAAGTGCATTTCCTGCGTCATGTTGTTGGGGTATTTGTCCCATACAGATGCCGGCACAGGCCACAATTGACCGAGGCCGTTGTGGATGAACCAGTCTGGGTTGGAGGCTTGGTTCAAGGTCACGACAACCTTGTTGGTGCCCTCAGCGGTGACGCTGCTCCAGCGGCTGGGAACACCGCCGATGCCGGCGCCGCCGTAAGACCACACGGCCTTCGGCTCACTGGCCGCCTTGGTGACGTTCCACGTGAACACCACGTCCTGGGCGGTGATGGGATTGCCATTCGACCACTTGTACTTGGGATTCAAGGTCAAGGTGTATTGCGTGCCGTTGCTGTTGTGCGTGATGCTCGACACCAAAGAGCGCGAGTAATCGACTTGGTCCTGGTTGTTGAACATGATTAAGGGGCGATACATCATGCTGTCGATCTGGGTGTTGACGTCACTAAAGGCTGCCGACGACAACATGGGGAAAAACCAGTTGGGCGAGGTTTGCGGAGCCAACGCCACGACGGCCGTACCGCCGGTGTTGGTGGTCGTACCGGAACCGGTGGATGTGCCGCTCGACCCGCCGCAGCCCGCCAAAAGAGCTGCCGATCCCAATAAAGCGGCGGATGAGACAGCCAACATACGATATTTCATCGTTTTCCTCCTAATTTAAAGTCATCGCCGTAAGCGATGAAGAACTCCGTATAATCCCACAGCAAACAGCTTTGCGTAATTCGACAATCGTTCCAAAATTCCTGCTAGGGCGCTAAGTGGCCCACCAAGGAATTACTGGGTGGCTAGCCATTTTGTGAGGATTCCGAGAGTTTCGGGGGCTCGCGCCGTTTTGTTCCCTGTTCATAGGCATAGGCCAAGCGAATCAATTTTTCCTCTTCAAACGCGCGCGCAGTGAAGGTGAGTCCCATGGGTTCGCTCTCCGGGCTGTATCCGGCAGGCACGGTGATGGAGGGATATCCGGCCTTGGCAGCCACGCCGGCCCCATAATTGGCGGCAAAGACAATGGCGTCCAAGCGGTGCTCGGCCATGACCTGGTCAATGCCCTCCGCCCCGGAGGATCGCAAGTCACGGGCCCGCGCTTTCAAGTATTCCACCTCGGTCAAGGTTCCGGAGGTTTCCTCGGCCTTCAGCATCAGGGTCTGGCCATACTTGAGGCATTCTTCGGCGTTGGCTTCGTTATAGGCGATGACATCAGCCAACGAGGTGACCGGCGAGCGATCGCCGAGCCAGTTGAAATAGGCATTGAGATCGGATTTGAACTCGTATATCAGGACGGTGTAGTCATGCTCGTCGTCAGCCGAGGGGATCTCGGCAGGGTCCACGATGGTGGCGCCCAATCGGGCCAAATCGGCCACTGCACGGTCAAAGAGTTCCTTTTGCCAGTCGTCCAGCGCCTCATAGTAGAGATGCCGCGGCACGCCGATGCGCATCCCCTTCAGTCCGTCTTCGCTTAGCCCTTCGGTGTAGTCGAGTGGGTATCGGCCGTCGGCCATTCCGGTGGCGGCGTCGCGGGGATCAAATCCCGTGAGGGCGCCGAGCGCCAGCGCGGCATCGCGCACCGTGCGCGTCATGGGCCCGGCGGTGTCTTGGCTGTGTGAGATGGGAACGATGCCAAAGCGGCTGATGAGGCCGACCGTAGGCTTGATGCCGACCAACGAGTTCTGGCTGGAGGGACTCAAGATGGACCCTGAGGTTTCCGTGCCAATGGCGAAGGCGGCCAGTCCTGCGGCCACAGAGGCGCCGGATCCGGCGCTGGAACCGCCCGTGTCATGCTGTCCCGGGCCATAGGGGTTGAGCACTTGTCCGCCGCGCGAGCTGTAGCCGTTAGGCATGTGGTCGGTCATGAAGTTGGCCCATTCGGTGAGGTTCACTTTCCCAAGAATGACAGCTCCTGCCTGGCGCAGCCGCTCAGCCACCATGGAATCGGCGGGCGCGTACACATCTTGCATGGCCCGGGAGCCTGCGCTGGTATGCATTTTGTCGCCTGTGGCGATATTATCCTTCAACAGTACGGGAATGCCATGCAAAGGCCCGCGCGGTCCACGCTGGCGGCGTTCCTGATCCAACGCCTGAGCCAAGTGGTAGGCGTCCGGATTAATTTCCAGCACGCTGTTGAGACGCGGGCCGGAGCGGTCATAGCGGGCGATGCGCTCCAAGTAGAGGAGCACCAACTCGGCCGCTGTGACGCGGCCGTCATCGAACCATTGCTGAATTTCGGTGATGCTCGCATTGGCGACATCTTTCACGCTGATGGGCTCGTTCATGTACGTGGGACCTCCTGTTGGTTGGATTCCTGGCCCGACTGCGGGTTAAGCCGGAGGCGCGCATATCGTAAAAACTCACGGGCGGTCGGCTGGCTTTCAATGCGCGCTCGGTGATGGACCAAATAGAATGGCCGGGCAATATTGAGACTCTTGACGGGCCACGGGGAACTCTTGGTGAGTTCACGGCGAAACAAGAGTTCGCGGGATACAAATCCGGCCCCCAGTCCGGACTCCACCGCATCGATGACAGCCGCTCCGGTATCCACTTCCAGCACGACGTGGCTTAAGGGGGGCCATCCGCGCTCACGAATGGAATGGTCCACCGTCTTTTGAGTCGCCGATCCGGGCGTGCGGATGATGAAGGGAGCGCTATGGACCAAATCCCATGGGACAGGTCGGGGCCAATTCCCGAAAGGGGGATGGTGCGGCACCAAAAGCACAATTTCGTCGTCGGCGATGGGGAGCGACACCAGATCCGGGGTGCTGGGCAGCGAGCCCATGAAGCCAAGTTCCACGTAGCCATCGTCAATTTGGCGTTCGACCTCGGCGGAGTTCATCTCCGCCAATCGCAGGTGGATGCCGGGATGGGCCGTCACGAAGTCGGCCATCCACCGGGTCACCAGGCGCGCGGCAGGGCTGCTGCTGGTCGCTACGGTCAAGGTGCCAATGATGGAATGATTGGTGCCGGCGGTCAAGCGGAGGGCTCGATACTTTTGCAGAACCTCGTCGGCGAAGTTGAGAAACAGGAAGCCGAACGGTGTGAGGCTCAAGGGATAGGTGTCGCGATCCACCAGTTCCGCTCCCAACTCCTCTTCCATCGCCTTCAGTCGGCGCGACGCGGTGGGTTGGCTGACCGACACCGTCCGCGCGGCATCGGTGATGCTTTGACGTTCGGCGAGAGCCCAAAAAAGCTCGAGATCCTCAAATGTCATCGAATCCGTCCTATCCTCACATCCAAGGTTTGGACCAAAACGTGAAATGGGGTCCATTCAGATTTTACATGACAAATTGCTATGTGTATGTACTTCTCATATGGTAATTGCGAGACATTGTGCGGGGGTGACGGCATGGCGAAGCGTTTGACGCAAATGACCAGCAAATCTGGGTGAGGCTGTAAGCTGGGTCCGGAGGACCTCAATATCATTCTCACCAAGCTTCCCAAGGCTGACTGGCGGGATTCGCGCGTGCTGGTAGGCAATGAGACCCATGATGACGCGGGCGTCTTTCAACTGACCCCGGATCTGGCCCTGGTGCAAACGGTGGACTTTTTTACACCGGTCGTGGATGACCCGTATCTCTTTGGGCAAATCGCGGCGACCAATTCACTGTCTGACATCTATGCCATGGGCGGCAGGCCTGTGACCGCCTTGAACCTTTTGGCCACACCAGCGGATGTGTTGGACCCGGCCGTGGTGTCGGAGATGCTGCGCGGCGGGCAGGACGTCATGGCGGAGGCCAAGACGTCGTTGATCGGCGGCCATTCCATTGACGACAACGAGCCGAAGATGGGGTATGCGGTGACGGGGACCGTGCATCCCGAGCATATTTGGCGGAACAACACGGCGTCGGTGGGTGAGCGGGTCTACCTCACCAAACCGATTGGCACGGGGGTCATCGTAAAGGCGATTAAGGACGGTCACGCGGATGCGGCCACCACTGACGCCGCCATTGCCATGATGGCCACCTTGAATCGAGGGGCTGCCGATGCGATCGCGGCGGTGGGCGATCCGGGCGCCTGCACCGATGTCACGGGATTCGGTCTAATGGGCCATTTGTGGGAAATGGCGGATGGTTCGGGTGTCCGCATCCGCTTGTTGATGGATGCCGTGCCCGTGTTGCATGGGGCCAGGGAGTTGGCGGAATCAGGCGCGTTTCCCCGCGGCAGCCTGCGCAATTGGGAGTACGTGGCGCCGCATGTGACAATGGCATCCGCGGTGACCCCGATGCACCACCTCTTGGCGGATGCGGTTACGTCGGGCGGGCTTTTGTTCACGGTGAAAGCCGGACAGGATGATGAGGTGTTGGCGAGCTTCGGCACGCGCGGCGCACCGATCTGGCACATTGCCGACGTGATTGATGGCGCGCCGGGCATCGAAATTCGGTAAGCGTTGTTGATTTGGTTTTCGCATTCATAAGGAGGCTTCGATTCATGCAGGTACCAGTGGAATCGCCTGCCTCGCGTGCCCGCTGGAGATGGCCGGTGGCGATTTTTGTGGCCATCACCGTTCTCGGGGTATTCTACGCAAAGTGGGATCCGTATTACTTCAAGGCTTTTTCCGCGGCAGCCCATCACACATTGGGCAAGTCCATCGTGACAGGCGCTAGCGCCAAGGCGCCGGCTGTAGGGTTCCAAGCGGCCTTAAGCTATACCGTAGCGTATTTTAAGGATATTTGGATCGCGCTCCTAGTGGGTCTTTTAGTGGGGGCGGGCGTGCAAACGCTGTTGCCGGCGGGATGGCTTTACCGGGTGTTGGGGCGTGTCAGTCCCAAGAGTCGGGCGCTGGCGCTGGCGGCTGCCGTGCCATCGATGATGTGCACCTGCTGCAGCGCGCCGATTGCCGTCAGCATGAAAAAGAGCCGCTTGTCGACGGGGGCGACGCTCGCCTACTGGCTCGGGAATCCCGTCTTGAATCCCGCGACCATCATCTTCATGGGATTCGTGCTGGGTTGGAATTGGGCCCTGCTTAGGATTGTGATGGGGTTGGCGCTGGTGATTGGCGCATCCTGGCTGGGCGATCGCTGGATGACCAAGGATGAGGCCGCCAACGCCGCCTCACTTCAGGATCTGCCTACGCCGGTCGAGACGCCGCCCACCTTGGGCCGGTACTTTTCCACCTTGGGGCGGCTCGTGATTGGGCTCATCCCGGAATACATCGTCATTGTGGCCGCGTTGGGCGCAGCCCGGGCTTGGCTGTTTCCCGCGATGAATCCGGCGATTGGCCACAGCCTGTGGCTGATGCTGGTGCTGGCGATTTTCGGCACCCTGTTCGTCATTCCCACGGCCGGAGAAATCCCCATCATCCAGACATTGATGAGCTATGGTCTGGGCTTGGGGGCGGGCGGAACCTTGATGCTGACCTTGCCGGCCATCAGCCTGCCTTCGATGGCCATGGTGGGCCAGCAGTTGGGCGCCAAGACCATGACCAAAGTGGCTCTCTTGGTTGCGGTGGCGGGTCTGCTTACCGGGCTTTTGGCTCTGTGGCTCTTGTAAGGACCGTGTGTTGAGCGTCAGCGCCTGCGTCTTGTACGCAGGCGTTTTTTTATGATCGCGGCGTGATGGTGGGGCGCCGTGCCAGCATCCATTCCACGCCGGCCGTGGCGGTTGCCAGAAGGACGGCGGTGGCGATGACCTCATGGGCGGACAGGCTGGGCAGCAGGCGGTGGAGTGCGATGAGCAGCACGGCTAGGGAGGCGAGTCCGGACTGCATGGCGCGACCTGCCGGCGGCAGTTGAAATTCCGTCAGGTCAATGAGCAGCAGCTGGCCTAGGGCGATTAGGAGAGAGAGGCCCAGTTCGGGCGCCCAGGGGAGCCGATGTCCGGGCGTGAGTGCATCCCGCAACGTTAAGAGAACCCAGGCAATCAATGTCCGTAGTGCCGTATGGAGCGCGATGGCGGTTCACCTCGAAGCCATGTTCCGCAGTTTGGCCGCAAATTATGCAGCGAAATAGATCACTTAAACCCTTGTGGTATTGAGTCCTATATGGTAATGTGTACTCAAGGAGGGATTGTCAATGTCAACGTTGCATTCCACAGGTATCAACATTTCGGAAAGTGTGCGCGAGGAGGTGGCGGCGCTTCTCAACGCTCGAGTCGGATTGTTCACCGATCTGTATGTGCAAACGAAGTTGGCCCACTGGAACGTTCGGGGCAGCCATTTTATCGCTTACCACGAACTGTTCGATTCAATCGCGGACCACTTGTTGGAATCCCAGGATTCTATGGCGGAACGGGCTGCCGCATTGGGCGCGTCAGCGGGCATGACTGTGCAGCAAACCGCGGAAGAAACCCGCTTGCCGGCATGGCCTATCGGGACGCGGCAAGATCAGGAGGTGATTCGGCTGGTTGGGGAGCGACTGGCGCTGGCGGCCAATCTAATCCGCGAGGACATTGACACCGCAGCCAATCGGGGCGACGCCGACACCGCCGACCTGTTCACCGAGGTCTCACGCCAGTTGGACAAGGACCTCTGGTTCGTGGAAGCGCACTACAATCTCTAGGAACGATAGCGGGCGCTCCCGCGATGGCATAGAATGAACTGGAAGGTGTCTTGGAACCCTAAACGGGATGTTGCGAGAGGAGGGGCCCGATGCCTGACGTGATGAGCGCGGAAATCCTGCTGCGAGAACGCGGGCTTCGGGTCACGCCTCAACGCCAATCGGTGCTGCGCCTGTTTCTGGAGAATGCCGGCCAGCACTGGAGCGCCGATCAAGTGCGCGAGAAGCTCCTTCCGAATATGCCTGGGCTGGCGCGCGGCACCACCTACAAGGTGCTGGACGAACTGGTCCGAGGCAACATTTGCGAAGAACTGCCGACGCCGCAGGGCACTGCCATTTACGGACTGCGCCTTGCGCCACACCATCATTTTGTCTGCCGCGCCTGCCACCGCTGGTTCGATGTCGGTGTGGAAGGTCTGGACCAATTGGCGATGGTGGGCGGGCCCCCCGATGCCGTCGTCGACGAGGTTGCTGTGACATTTCTGGGAACCTGCGGAGACTGTGGCTAGCCGCCTCGCGCCGCTGCGCGCGGCGTGGCCGTCACCCACATCGGGGCGCTTGCCCCAAGGGTGAGCCCGGGAAAAATGTCGCGCGGTCCCGTGGGGATCAGTCGATAGCGGTTGACAATGCGTGACACCGCCATGAGCGCCTCGGTCAGCGCCAGGTGCTCTCCAATGCAGCGCCGCGGCCCCGCCCCGAAGGGAATGAAGTCATAGGGGCTTTCCGGCTTCCAGCCCAACCAGCGTTCGGGTCGGAAGTGGGATGCCTCTGGGTATACATCCGCGTTTCGATGCATCAGCCAGGGACTGATGAGGGTGATGCTACGCTCTGGCAAACGCAAGTCCCCCAGCGTCACGTCATGCACCGCGCGACGGCTCAAAAGCCAGACCGGTGGATAGAGGCGCAAGCTTTCCAAGAGAACGGCGTGGGTCCAAGGATGGGTCTCCGGTGTCGGGAAAACATCCTGGCCGCTTTCCTGCAGAACCTTGGATTCGACAGCGGGGTGGCGGGCCATCAGGTCGAGCGCCCAAGCCATCGCATGACCGGTTGTTTCAAATCCCGCCACAATCAGGGTGAGGGTTTGGTGATAGCGTCGCTCACGCTCTTTGGACACGTGTGGCCAAACGGTGTCGAACGGCGGGGTGGTGGGGGTCAGACGGTCAACCACGCGGCGCAGGCGTTGCGCGTGCGCGTGGTAGCGCCGGTTGAATCCGGGAACATTGTATGGAAACCGCCACACACTACGGGACCGTCGGTAGAAGTGGTCCATCAGCCAAGTCACATCGGATCCGATCTCCGGGATCCAGTCGTCGTGACTCGGATCGGCAAAAAGCGTATGCAAGGCGAGTGTAAGGCTCAATCGCAACATGCGCGACTCCAGATCGAAGGGCTCGCCATCCTCCCAATTTTGCAGAGACTGATCGACCGCCTCCTCCAGCCAGGGCCGCATGGATGAAATATTCTGCGGGCGAAAGACTGGGGCGAGAGCCCGCCGCTGCTCAATCCAATCGTCTTCATCACTGGTAAGAAGCCCTTGGCCAATCAAGGGGTTGCTGGGCTCCAAGCCCGGCCCCTTGTGGAAATGCGGCCGGTGGTGCGCCAATACTTGCCCGACGCTTTCCGACTCGTTCAAGAGAAAAAAAGTCCATGGTCCCATGCGGAACTGAACCCGCGGGCCAAAATCACGGATTAGGGATTGAAACAACCCCAGCGGATCGCGGTGAAAGAACCGAAGCCGCGCGAGCCCGCCGTCACGAGGACCGGGCATGGACATAATGCGTCCCCTCCTTGGAAATCCCGATCCATTTTACCAGGACGGGAATCTCCAGGAGCTAATGCTGGCCGTGCGCTTCGCGGGCACCTTTGGGGGCCACCACCAATTCAGTCAATCCGATGATGACGCCGATGGCCAATGCTGATTCGAAGTAGGCAAAAGGATGGCCCGTGTAACGCGGCAAGATGGTGAAGTACATGGACATGACGCTGGTCCCCGCAATCCAGGCGAGCACGGCGCGCCCGTATGCGGAGGCATAGCCGCCGGGCATCTCTGTCAACGCGTAAGCCACCAACGCGACGGCAGCGGACACCACAGCGATGTGGCTCAGGCCAAACTTTGGAAATCCCGGCATGAGGCCCTGAAAGACCCACATGGCGAGGAAGGCGACAACGTATTCGATGACAATTCGGACCCAACTCACCTTAGCATCAACTCCCATCCCTAGTGTTGTTAGCCGCAGAAGAAATATGCACCCCAGAGAAATTTGGACAGAAGAGAGTCCTTGATGGGCATGTTGGACATTCTAAGCGGGAGTAAAGACAACTTGCGGTCTGAGATGTCATGAAGGAGTTGAACCTTATGCGACAGGGACGCCATGTTATGGCAATGGCGATGGGAATCATGGTGGGCATGGGCGCAGTGGGCGTCTCCCATGCGGACTCCGTTTTCGGCCATCCAAACTCTCACAGTCAGGTCGGGCGCCAAGGAACCAAGAACAATGTGCTGAATCGGGCCTTGAACGGGAAGCCCAATCGGCATCGCGACAAAAAGGTGACCAACAATACGGCCACCCCCATGCCGGCCTCGATGGTGGCGGCAGGGGCAAAAATCTTTAAGGCGGACTGCGAAACCTGCCATGGACCCGGAGGCCAGGGGACTCTCAGCGCGCCGCGTCTGGCCGCGCCGTCCGGGGTATGGTACACGTTTCACAATGAACCGACCTTGGAGGGCTACATCCAAGCGCACATGCCGGGCAACCATCCCGGAAAATTGTCGGGAGTCGAGGTCAAAAATGTGGCAGCCTATGTCTGGAGCATTTCGAAAGCCAAGTAGGCATCGCAGGCATGAAGCCTGGCGCGCACGCGCCAGGCTCTTTTGCTGGGGGAAGCTATGGGGCTAGGAGATGAGGACGGTCGCGACCATGGCCGCGAAGAGGCCCGCCATGTAAAGCAGGGATGCCATAAAGAGCCGTTCCGGGCGAATTCGGGGGATGGGCAAGGCTAGGGCTGCCGTCGCCAACCAAAAGAGTCCGCTGATGAGAAGTGCCAGTATGAGGTACGGAACCCCCAAGCGGGGATCGGACCACGCTAGGGCGGCTGTGCAGGGCACCAGCAGGGCGGCATACAGCACCATTTGGCGAATTGTGGCGCGGGCGCCGCGCACGACCGGCATCATGGGAATGCCGGCGCGGCGGTAATCGTCCTGCTTATATAAGGCTAGCGCCCAGAAATGTGGCGGGGTCCAGAGAAAGATGGCCAGAAACATGAGCCACGGGGTCCACCCCAGGTGCTGCGTCACGGAGGCCCAGCCAACCACTGGGGGAAAGGCGCCAGCCGCGCCCCCAATCACAATGTTTTGCGGTGATCGACGCTTGAGCCAGAACGTATAGACCCCGACATAAAAGAGAAACCCGGCCAGGCTGGTGAGGGCAGTCAGGTGGTTGACGGTGACGGACAGCCAGACAAAGGAGGCGGATTCCAGGAAGATGCCAAAGCTTAACGCCTCTGAAGGGGACAATCTCCCCGCCGGAAGGGGTCGCCGCCGCGTGCGTTCCATCAAGCGGTCGATGTCCCGGTCATACCACATGTTGATGGCGTGGGCGCCGCCGATCGAAAGCGCCAGCCCGCCCAAGGTGTTGACCGTCAAGGGCAGGGAAGGCCATCCGCCGTTGGCGACCACCATCGCGCAGTAGGCGGTCAACACCAAGAGGGTGATGATGCGGGGTTTGGTGAGGACGACATAGTCCGCCAGCCGCATGCTCTTCGAAACCGGTGTGACGATGATCCGCTCCATATTATCCTCCTAAGAGTGTATTGCGGGTCAGCGGGCGGACGTCCAGATGCAAGCCCGCCGCCAGGCAGAAGAGCGCCGGCGCCCAGAGGTGGTTCATCCCCGTACGGGCGAAGTCGGTTCCCACGTGTTGAAGCAGGAGGTCGACGGTGATGAGAAGCGCCAAGACCCGGAAGGTGACTGGCGTCCATCTGCGGGCGGCTGCCAGCGCGAGGCCCGTCAATCCGACGGCGATGCCGATGTGGACCGGATGCGCCATGCCATGGGCGGTGACGAAGCCATCCGCCGCAAGACTTGCGGCGATGAGTCCCACCAAGGTCCGGTAATGTTGCGGGAATAGGGCGCAATAGGCGGCAGTTGCGGCAATCAGGTAGCCGCCCGGCCCGATGGGAGCGGTGGCGCGCCAAGGGGCTTGACCGGCGGCCAAGACCCAACGCGCCACGCCCCACGCGGCCGCGGCGAGCCACAGCCATCGCGGGAGGTGGCGCCACGTGAAGGCGAGCGCCAACACCAACGCGCCATCGCCTATCAAGACGCCGAAGTCCCAAAGAATGGGATTGGATTGCCACAATTGGGCGGCCCAATGGAGCGGCGCCGCATCGCTTACCAAGGGGCCCCAAAACCCCGGGGTGACCACAATGGCGCGCGCGTGCCAGAGTGTATCGGCAAGCCACCAACTCGCCACAAATGCGGCCAGCCACCGGGTTTGCATGGCCATTTTGGGCCGCGCTGGAGCGGGAAGGGACTTTGAATCGGGGCCGTCCTCCACGTGCAGTCCCTGATAGAAATACCAGGCCAAGGTGGTTATCACCACGATGGCCACGGCAATCCAAACCAAGGCGAATAGATCGACGTTGAACATGTTCTCTAACGATCGACTCATGGGATCCATCGGCAGCCTCTTCTCTACGGTTTCTTGGGCTTCTTCTGAGCCGTGGGGCTTTTCTTCCAAAAGCGCGCGTCCACGCGGTCCGCGGACTTGCGGAAGAAAATCAGAAGATACGCCATGGCAGCAATCTGGAAGGCCCACCAGAAAAGGTCCCACCAATGCTCCACGCCGGGGCTGTAGGGGATGCGGACCGGCAGTCCGGGGAAAAAGGCGACGGCGACCATCGATGCAAGCGACATTATGGAACCTCCTCGTATCAAAAGAATTGGCCTACCAGCCCAAGGCCTTGGGCTGGCGCAACATAGCCCTGCTAAATCCAGTAGAAATAGATGTACGCAACCACAGCTGTCAGCCCTTGAAAGACCCAATACCAGGTCGCCGCTTGGGCATCCCAATAGTTGTGCCGGTTGAAGTGCGCCCGCCCCGAGCGGACGGCGATGGCCACCAGGACAAACAGGCCGGCCACCGTGTAGAAGGCGGAAACGCCCAGGGTGGTATAGAAGTTTTCCCCGTAGCGGGTGCCGACGGGAATGGATCGCTGGCTCCACTCGTAGATGATGAGCGCCATGTACAGGAGGCCTACGCCGATGGCGGACTTCATCCGGTGCTGCATCGCGATAAGGTCGTCTTGGCGAATGGCCGACAAGCTGCTTACGGCATACCAGATGCTGATCAGCATCAAAAGCGCTGACGCGCCGCCCAGCCACTGATTGACCGTGGGCGCGACATAATACCCGTCCAGTTCATAGCGCACAGTAAAGAGCACGACGAAGGGAATGACCTGAACCATCAAAAACAACCGGAAACCCCATTGCAGAGCGGCGGAATGCCGTTCGGCATCTAAAGCGGCTTCTTCCTGCATGGTGAACCTCCTCACGGCATCGGATGTTGGGGCAAGGGTTCGGGGCTGGGGCGACATGCCCCGGCCGCCGAACATGGTTCTCGCTACGTTTGCTTAGGCTTCAGCTCGGATAGGTTGGCCACTATCGGGTCAGCATCGTCACCGTAGTTGTAGAATCCGTCAATGACTTCTGGGGTCACGTCGAAGTTGTGCTGCGGCGGCGGTGAGCTGGTCAGCCATTCCAAGGTATGGCCGTTCCACGGGTTCTCGGGAGCTCGGGGACCCTTCTTCCACGCCCACACAATGTGCACCGCGTGAAGCACGAAGCCGACGCCCAGAGTCCACGCGGCGATGGAGATAATGAGGTTCAACGGGTGCAGATAGGGCGGATACGTGGGCACCCATCGGTTCATGCCCTCCAGACCGACGAGGAACATGGTGCTGAAGGCCGTGTTGAAGGCTATGAAAATCCAAATGGAGAGAAACTTGCCCCAAAACTCGTTGTACATCCGGCCGGACATCTTGGGCAGCCAGTAGTACATGGCCGCAATCCAACTGAACACCATCCCCCCGATGATGGTGTAATGGAAGTGGGCCACGACAAACATGGTGTCATGCACCTGCAGATTGACGGGCGGGTCGGCCAAGAATACGCCGGTAACTCCGCCATGCAGGAAGTTGAAGATGCTCATCAGGATGAGGAGCCCCGGTGTGGTCAGCCGGTATCGGGACTTCCAGAGCGTTCCAATGGCGGCCATGAAGGCAAATCCGGTGGGAATGGAAATCATCTCGGTGAAGAACGAGAAGGGGAACATTTCGGAGTTCCGCATGTTGGTGAACATGTGGTGGGCCCACACCAGCCCGGACAGCATCATCACGAAGATCAGCCCAATGACCGCCCAAGACCGAGCAAACAGGGATTTTTGCGCCATGACGGGGATAATCTCGTTCCACAGCGCAAAGGCCGGCACCACCACGATGTAGACCTCCGGATGCCCGAACAGCCAAAACAGTTCAAGCTGGGTCAGGACAGATCCGGCGGCATTGAAGAGGTTGAGCGGCACGAGGCGATCCAAGAGCTGCAGGATGAAGGTCATTTGGATTTCCGGAAGCCAGATCAGGTTCAATATGGAGACGGTGAGGATGCCCCAGACAAACATGGGGAGCCGTGCCCAAGTGACACCGGGGGCGCGGTTGAAGACAATGGTCACCACCAGATTCAAAGACACAATCACCGACGACATGGTCAGCGCCGCCACTCCGAGATAGTAAAAAATAATCCCGGAGGCGTCTTGGCTGCCCAAGGGCTCGTATCCGCGCCATCCCGTGGTCCAGTACCCCAGAATCGGACTGAAGGCAAGCGTCAGGACTCCGGCCGGGATCAGCCACTGCCCGAGGCCCGAGAGCTTGGAAAAGACGGAGGTTTTGGCTCCAATCATCAAAGGCACCATGTAGTTCCCCAACCCTCCGACCAACGCCACGGTGGCGACGGAAAACATCATAATCGCGCCATGCACCCCGACAGCTGACAGGTATTGGTCCGAGTAATGGAAGAAGTACATCGTGGAGGAGGCGAGCTCAATGCGCATGGTCATGGCGATACCGCCAGCCAAGATGAATGCGCATCCGGACGAGGTGAGGTACTGTATCCCGACCACCTTATGGTCCGTGGCAAAGGCGAAGTAACGGCGCCAGTCGGTGGCTTCGCCCACCCGAGGCGTCACCCCGAACAACGGCAAGACCATGCCCTCGTAGGCGCCGACTCCAAGAAGCCAGCCGATGACCGCGCCTACCCACCCAATGGTGATGGAGACTTCCGTAAAGAATGGATGGCCCACATCGGGACGAATGGCGGCGGTGATGCTGTTCAAGAGCAGGAACGCAATGCCGGCCCACAGGAATCCCCGCAACATGGGAGGCATTACGCGTACTTTGTGAGTGTTGGTTGCTACCACATTCTGAGCCATAGTCATCCTCCATTTGTCAAAAAGTCTGCTACGCGCCGCTCGCCGCCTCCATCTTCTGCTGCTTGGCGACCCAGGCATGAAATTGCGAGGCGGTGACAATCCGAATCGGTGCTTCCATCCATGGATGACCGGGACCGCAGACTTCTGCGCACTGGACCCGCACTTCCGGATTGGTCTGGTAGGATGCGGTGCGATTGGCGACGATGTACTCGTATCGCGTCTCCCCGGGAATCACGTCTTCTTTGATGCCGAAGGCCGGCACCCAGAAGGAGTGGATGACACCAGCTTCGACATCGTAGGTGTGAAAGGGGTCGTACGATCGGAGCACAAATTGCACCTTCTTGTGGGCAGGAATCACCAGCTCATCCTGCCCGGCGGCGTTGACGGTTTGGGTGAGATGGTATTGGGGGTAGCTGAAAATCCATTCCCATTGCCGGGCGGTGACATCGACGACGAGGTCATTGCGTTGCGCGCTGGGAAGCTGGGACGCGAACATCTGCTCCAAGTCAGCTGCCGTGGGGTGCAGCCAAAAGAGCAAGTTCACGGCAATGCTGGCGGTAATCCAAACCCCGGTAAAGAGTCCGTTCTTGGTGAATTGGTGGCGGCTTTGCTTGGCCTCCGGGCTGTTCGCGTGAAAGCGGATGGCCGAAAAGACCAGGAACCAAATCACGAACAGAAAGACCGGGATTAACATCGTCGTCAAAAAATTGAATGCATGCAGCGTGATGTTTCCCTGATTGCTCAGCAGGAAGTACATCGAATTGTGGCCGACGTAGTGATGCATGAGCCATTCCGCCACGGCTGTGATGATAATCCACACAATCCCAAAAACCACTAAATCCATGGTTTACGTCCTTTCTCCGGTGAGGCTCCGCGTTAATCCCGGACGATGTTGATGACTCCGCGCATGCCAGTGCGATAGTGAATGAACTGCTGGACGAAGCAGCCGTAATGCCACAGACCGGGCTTGTCCGGGACGGTAAATGAGAGATGCAGGCTGCCGCCTGGCTGCAAGGTAGGGCTGAAGTCCCCGCCATCTGAAATTTGGTAGGGACCCTTTGGCCCGACGTAAGTGACTAGCGCCTTATGTGGTACAAAGTTGTCGATGCCGATCGGGTCGCTCAGTGTGACGGGAACGCCGTCCCAAAAGTCGTGAACCCAGCCGTCGCCATTCAGAACGCCGAACCCCTGAAAGGATTCCATATTCGGGTGGGGCCGGCCGATGGTCCATTCATGCCAGTGGGTGCGGCTTTGATTGTGGAAAATGACTTCCATTTTGTCGCCTACGCGCCACGTCATGTAGTCGGGCACGTAGTAGAAGTCCAGAGCGTACAGGTGGATGACTCCGCTCGATATCGGCGATCCGAAAATGTTGCGCGCTGCGCTGACAATGGCGGATTTGCCAAACATGCTGACGGCCCCAGCCACACCTAGTCCGGTCAACCCGGTGATTAGCTGGCGGCGGCTCCAAGTGGGTTCAGCCGGTTGATGCTCTTGTTCTTGATCCACGTCCAAAACCTCCTTGGTTCTCCGATACTGCCGATGCGCCATTGGCGACAGTATTCAAATTTCCCAGGAGTCGGAGAATTTATCGGAAGCTGGTGATGCCACTTAGAGGATTCAGAGGATGAATTTGGAAGACGGTCGCATAACGAAAAAATCCGCAGGCCTGATGCCTGCGGATTGAAAATTTGGTGGAGACGAGGGGAGTCGAACCCCTGACCTCTAGAGTGCGATTCTAGCGCTCTCCCAACTGAGCTACGCCCCCACAACGCTTATTGATTATATAAAGTTGGTGCTTTCATGTCAATGGAAAAGCAATCGCTCGGCACCTAGCGCGGCAAACCGGGCTGCTTCCCGTGAAATCGCGTGCCGCTTGGCGGTTTGTGAAACGAATTCGCGTTTTTCTCTAAAACCTACATCATGTCGACATCCGCACGTGCGAGGCAGAAGACATCATGGCGGAACTTTTGGGGGAAACTCAAATCCGTCAGGAATTTGTAATTAAAAAGTTGGGCCAAGGCGGCAGGAATGTTAGCATGAGGGGAGAATAAGTGGAGGAAAGTGGGAGCAAGTGGAGAGAATGGGGGTGATGCGGGGGTGATGATGGGGGAGTTTTCCCATGCCTTGGATGAGAAGGGGCGCATTGTCATCCCGGCACGCCTTCGCGAAGACTTGGACAACCACTTTGTCATGACCAAGGGTTTGGACGGCTGTCTCTTTCTCTATCCGATGGAGGAATGGAGGCGGTTGGAGGAGCGCTTGAAGGCGCTGCCCATGACCAACGCCAGCGCGCGTGCCTTCCAACGCCTGTTCTTAGCCGGCGCGCAGGATGTGGAGGTGGATCGGCAGTTCCGCGTCACCATACCGCCTCGGCTTCGCGAATATGCGGGGGTTGTGAAAGAGGTGGTCTTGGTTGGGGTCTCCAGTCGGGTGGAGTTATGGGCGCTGGAGAAGTGGCAGGCCTATCAGACGGATGCCCAGTTGGGCTATGAAGATATCGCGGAAAAGATGGTGGATTTCGGGTTTTAGGTGCTGAGCACCAGGGTGGAGGACAATCATGGTGCAGTTTGAACACGAAAGTGTCATGCCGGGCGAGGTTGCCGACTTATTGGTAACCAATCGCCAGGGACTCTATGTGGATGCGACACTGGGCGCTGGCGGCCACACCATGCGCCTTTTGGAAACCTTCCCCGACATCCGCATGGTGGGCATTGATCAGGATGATGAGGCTCTGGCGTTTGCCCGTGACCGTTTGGAATCCTATTCCGGCCGCGTCACCCTCATCAAGGGAAATTTCCGCTATCTCGGGGCATTGCTGACCTCTCACGGCGTCACTGCAGTTGATGGCGTACTCTACGATTTGGGTGTTTCGTCACCGCAATTGGACCACGCGGAGCGGGGCTTTTCGTATCAGCATGAAGAAGCGCCGCTGGACATGCGCATGGATCCCGACAACCCGATTACCGCCTTTCGTTTGGTGAACCAAAAGCCGGAGAAAGAAATCGCCCAGGCCATTCGGGAGTGGGGCGAGGAGCGGTGGGCATCCCGCATTGCCGCTTTTATTGTGCGGGCGCGCGCCGTGGAGCCGATTCGAACCAGCGGGCAGTTGGTCGAAGTCATACGCGCAGCAATCCCCGCGTCGGCTCGGCGATCCGGAGGGCACCCCGCTCGGCGCACGTTTCAAGCGTTGCGAATTTGGGTCAACGATGAGCTGGGCGCGCTCAGCGACGGATTGGATGAAGGGTGGACGGTGCTGGCGCCGGGAGGCCGGCTGGCAGCCATTTCGTTCCACTCTCTGGAAGACCGGATTGTGAAGCATCGCTTTCGTGACTGGCACAACTTAGGTACGGCCCGCCTCATTACGAAGCATCCCCTGACAGCGGATGTCGCGGAATTGGACGGGAACCCCCGGGCACGCTCAGCCAAGCTCCGCGTTGTCGAAAAGGCATCGTAATAGCGATAGGGCATCTCGCGGACCTTTCTTGCCACGGGGTCGACAAATTTCTAGACAATTCATGAAAAATCGTCAACAAGAACAAAATTTCGGGGGGCCGGTTTCGATGGTGGAAGAGCGCGTTTGGCAAGTGGAAAACGAGGGCACTCTGGCACGGAGTTGGGAGCAGAAACTTAAGCCGCGGGTCGAACCGCGGGTTCGCCGGCGCCGTGCGCTGGCCCCATGGACCCGCACGGTGGGTTGGATCGCGAGCATGTGGGCAGGGGCGGCCGTGGCCACGTTCCTGGCGATTCATGTGATGACCATGTCCTATCACTACGATCAGTTGAATCAAGAATATGCTGCCGTAACGCGCCAAAATCAGTCGTTGCAAATGTCGGTCGCCTCGTTGACGTCGGCATCGGCGCTGCAGGCGGATGCGGTGCGCCTGAAGGTGGCGGTGGTCGTCCCGGCGCGCGTCGCTCGCAAGGGCGTCGCTCCAGCGCAACATGCGGCAAAGTCGGCCACCTTCATGCAGCAGGTGACCCAGTGGATGCAAAACCTTAGCACCAGCTTGGGACGATGAGGGCGCGGGGCAAGAAGCTCGCCCGTTGGCGGGCGGTCTGGCTGTCCGTGATTATCGCCGGATTCATGGGCTTTCTAATGGTCCGGCTGGTGGTCATTCAAGTGGCCGATCGAAAAGTCTTGGATCAATATGAGGCGTCGTTTCAGGTCAAGCACATTGTGCTTCCGGCAGCTCGCGGGGACATCGTAGACCGCAACGGGGCGGTGCTGGCGATGAATATTCCGCGCGACCAAGTGGTGGCGGCCCCTCGATACATCACGCATCCCCAGCGCGAAGCGGCCTTGCTGCATCGCTATTTGCCATTCAGCACCAAAGTGCTGGAGTCGGTGTTGGCAAACAAGTCCTGGTATGCGGTGCTGGACAACTCGGTCTCGCCACAAGTGGCCAACAGCATCAGCCGCTTGAACCTGACCGGCATCGCGACCATTCCGGTCACCGGCCGCGAGTATCCGGATGGGACACTGGCCTCGCAGGTGCTGGGGATGGTCGGCGCCGACAATCAAGGGTTAGCCGGCATCGAGTATGCGGACAACAAGCTTCTTGCCGGAAAACCTGGATCCTGGACGGTTCGGGTGGATGCGCAGGGGAATCCCATGCTGCAATGGCAACAGGCCTACGTGCCGCCCACGCCGGGTGACACCGTGCAGCTGACCATTGACAGCAATATTGAGGCAGTGGCGCAAAAGTGGCTTAAATGGGGCATCAAGCGGGCGCACGCCACGAACGGCACGGTTGTGATCATGAACGTGCACACGGGCGGCATTGTAGCCCTGGCCAACTGGCCCAACTTCAATCCCAACAATTACGCCAACGCCACTCCGCTGGAGGAGACCAACTACGCGGTCCAGGACCCGTTTCCACCCGGGTCCATCTTCAAGCCGGTCACGGCGGCAGCGGCATTGTCGTTGGGCCTCTATACGCCCAACTCGCTCTTCTACACCAACGGGTACAAGATTGTGGACGGCGTGCGCATCAATGACTGGAATCCCAATGGCTGGGGATGGATTACGCTCACCAAAGGCATTGAAGTGTCGTCGGACCAGGTGTTCATGGACGTGGCGCTGAAGCTGGGAGCGAGTGCCCTCTACCACTTTGTCAACCTCTTTCAGTTCAACCATCCCAGCAATGTGGGACTCCCGGGCGACTCCTCCGGCGTCTGGCTGCCGGAGCAGCAAGTGAATCCGGTGGACTTGGCGACCATGGGATTTGGACAAGGATTTGCGGCGACAGCCATGCAAGTCGTTGCCGCGGACAATGCCATCGCGAACAATGGCAAGCTGGTGCAGCCGCACATTGTCAAAGCCATTCTCGGACCCCAAGGGCAAGTCATTCAAAAGACACCGGTGACGGTGGAGTCGACGCCGATCTCCGTCAATGTGGCCAAGGAAATTCAGCACATGATGCAACTGGAGGCGACCTCGGGGACGGGAGTGCCCGCCCAGGTGCCCGGCTACATTATCGCTGGAAAGACAGGCACGGCTCAGAAGATTGTCAATGGACGCACCTCCAACTCGCAATTCGTGTCGTCCTATTTAGGGTACGGGCCGATGCCGAGTCCCCAGTTCATCATGCTGGTCTCCATCAACCATCCGATTGGCAAGCTGTTTTATGGCGACCAGGTCTCGGCGCCAGTCTGGCAAAAGATCGCGACCTTTCTTTTCAAGTACTGGAAGATTAAGCCGTACGCCGGTCCCGACAACGGGGCCAAGCCAGGGCCGATTCCGTAAAGTTCTTCGGTGGACATGAGTGTCATACATATGGGGAGTAACCAGCCCGTCCTGATGGGTTAGGGAGGTCTCCACGATGAATGACCGTCCACCGCTGGTGTTGAAGCGGCGCAACTTCATTGCGTTGGTGGGGTTTGGACTATTCGATCTCTTGATTGGAAGTCGATTGGTGACGATACAGGCGCTGGATGCACCCCAATTGAAGAAGCTGGCGGAGGACATTCATTTTCGGTCGGTTCCGCTGGCGCCCTTCCGCGGCAACATTGTGGATCGCCACGGCCGCCTTTTGGCGGGATCGCACCATGCCTTCTCCGTCTATGCCATTCCGGCGCAGACGCGCAAATCCCGCCAGAGCGAGAGCATTCTGCTGGCCAACGTGCTGGACATGGAAGAGAGCCGCGTGCTTCGCCGTTTGTCGCGCAAGCAGGGCTTCGTGTGGCTAAAGCGGCGGCTCACGGCGACCGAGCTCAATACGGTGAAGAGCCAATTGGCGGCGTTGCCCGGGATCCATCTGGTGACGGAAACGGCGCGGTACTATCCGGAGGGTGAACTGGCGGCCGGAATCCTGGGCTTCACCGGCATCGACAACCAAGGCCTCGCCGGGGTTGAGTTGATTTACGACCGGGCATTGAAGGGGGTCGCCGGCTCCATTCAGGAGGAGTACGACGCCCATGGGCAAACGGTGTCGTATGGTCGGCAGCGCATCGTCCCCTCGCGGCAAGGCGACACGCTGGAGCTCACCATTGATGAGAACATTCAATGGATGGCTGAGCGCGCTGCTGAGCATGCCATGATCTCGACGGGCGGGAAGGCTGTCATGATTACGGTCATGCATCCCAGTCGGGC
>JAKADO010000001.1 GCA_021820485.1 Bacillota bacterium | reverse complement strand
CGTCCACCCCGGCTACCCTCATCAACCCTCTAAAACACAAGAAGGTCAACCAGTTTCCTGGCGACCTGATAATACGAACCGGCCCGAATGTGCATGAAGGCCACTCATTTCAGGCGGCCGATCCAACCACGTTTTGCACATTACAGCAGGTTATTCGGAAGACGCCTCCAACCAGGTTTTGCACAAAACAGGCCGAATCACTGTCGAGGGGACAAAATACGATCCAACCCTAGATTGCAAATAGCCGAAAAAGCTAATGATCGGCGGCCTCCGCGACCACCAATCCAAATGCTGTCACTGTCGATGATTCCGCATTATAGAGCCCGGGTACATAGATCTAAGATTGCAGCCTTCCGCCTCGATACGCGCCAGACCTGCATAGGAAATCAGTACGGCCCAACCATGGAGGGGGCGGGGCGTTCAGGGGACTTCACCCCAACTGCCCGACTGGTCTCGTACTTACTGCCGGGTAAGTACAGACCGTAATGTCAACAAGTTTACTTCCTCGGACAGGGGAACTAAAAGTTGATGACAAGTGGGATGTGTTTTGTTTACAACCGACGCCAACGTGTATACACTCGAGACAACCGAATTGTAGGTGTATAACAGGGAATCAGGTGAAATTCCTGAGCGGCACCCGCCACTGTTTACGGGGAGCAGACCCGCCACAACATTCGTTGGAAGGCCGGTCGGACGCGATGATCCGAGAGCCAGGAGACCTACCTGCAAATATTCGGGCGAGCCTGCGGGTTGTCAGGCGCCGCCTCTTTTTTCTGCGGCCCTTCTCGCCTAAGGTTCAATCTATCCCGAGAGAAGGATGACCATGTCTAAGACGTGGCTCGGCACCATCACGAGCCTAACGATGGGAATGGGTCTGTTGGCCGGATGCGGAACAACAGCCCGTGTCGCCTCAAGTTTGCCGACCCCGATTCACATCACCGACGATCTACACCACACGATCACGTTGAGAAAGCCGGCGACGCGGATTGTCACCTTGGAGCCCAGCAATGCCGAAATTGCCCTAGACTTGGGCTTAAAGAAAGAAATGGTGGGCACTGATCAAGCGACGTTTCAGTACACGCCGGCCCCGTGGCGCCAGCAACTGCACGGGATTGCCAACATCGGCCCCTCCTATCCAGGCATTAGCGTCGAAAAAATTCTCGCGGCCAAGCCAAACCTGGTGATCGCCACCACCGGCATCAAAGGGCTTGGTGCCTTGACACGGTTCCACATCCCCGTTTTGGTGTTGCAACCGACCTCCGTGCAGGGCATCTACCATGACATTATGTTGGTGGGGCGCGCCACCGGAACAACCCTCCATGCACGGGCCACCGTCGCGCACATGAAACAGCAAATTGCCGCCATCGAACAGAAAGTTCGCCGCGTCAAAACCCGACCGACCGTCTTTTATGATTTGGGTGGCCTCTATACTGCCGGCCCCCATACGTTTCTCAACTCTCTCATCGACATGGCCGGAGCGACCAATGTGGGAGCACAAATGTCGACACAGGCGTACCCCCAGGTCACCGCCGAACAGGTCGTTAAGGCTAATCCCGACGATATCCTGATTGACCCGGAATCGGGGACGACGGTGTTGCAAGAAGAGCATCTTGCCGGATTTTCCGCCATCACCGCGGTCATAACGGGCCACGTCTACCCCGTCCCGAACTCGTCATATGTCAACGAACCTTCTCCGGCGTTGGTGATGGGTTTAAAGCAATTGGTTACACTGCTCCATCCGCAATTAAAGCTCTCGGCGAAATAGGCGGAATGGTCTTCAGGTGTTGGCGGACGGTCCACACAGGATTCGCGACCGTCCGCCTCTCCTATTAGAGCCATGCGCCGCGGCGCATCACCGGAACACATCGGGACTATTGCGATAAGCCACATCGGCCGTATGACTGCGTCCGTTCGCGGCGCGAGCCATGACAAACAAGAGGTCTGACAGCCGATTCAGGTACCGAAGGGTCGGCTCGTGAATAGGCTCGGTCCGCATCAAGGCGACCACATGGCGTTCCGCGCGGCGCACGACGGTACAGGCGACGTGCAAATAAGCCGCTCCGAAACTTCCCCCGCGCAGCACAAACTTCTGAATCTTTTCGGTCTCCGCTGCGTACCGGTCAATCAGCGGCTCCAGCGACGATGCGGCATCGACGGACGTGCGAAAGGCATGATCTTCCACGGACGAAGGAACCGCCAAGTCCGCCCCCACATCCCACAGCACGTGAGACACCTCCCCTAACACCGCCACCATATCGGTGTAGCCTTCCTGCTCCAGGTGAGTACTGGCCAGCCCCACAAAGGCGCCGGCCTCATCGACAGCGCCATACGCATGGACCTGCACGTCATCTTTATACCGGCGTTTCCCTCCGATGAGGCTGGTCTTCCCACGGTCGCCGCCGCGTGTGTAAATCCGCATTGCGATTCTCCTTCCCTATTGCCGTACAGGGGTGCCCCATCTCTCTTCATAGACCAAGGATCTCAGGTCTAGGCGTTTTCGCCACCCCACCCGTTCCAGTACCGGAATCTCCGGAAAATAAGGGGTAAACCCTAAGGTCAGCAAGGCGACGGGATCCACATGCTCCGGGATACCCAGCACCTTCCGCACGTCTTCTTTGCGATACATGCTCACCCACCCCACGGCCACGCCCTCGGCCCGCGCGGCCAGCCACATGTTCTCGATGGCGCAAGCCGTCGACATCAGGTCGGTTTCGGGGATGGTGTTACGTCCCAAGACGTGGGGTCCGCTCCGCGTGGGATCATTCGTCACACAGAGTGTGATGGGCGCATCCATCAGCCCCTCCACTTTCAATCGTAAGTAATAATCCCGTTGGGAATCCGGATAATGTTGACCCGCGATGACCCGCTCACGCTCGACGAGATCTTGAAGGCGCCGACGCGTCTCTTGGTCGCGGACGACCAGAAAGTTCCACGGCTGCATGAAACCCACGGACGGTCCCTGGTGTCCGGCATCCAAGATCCGCCCTAAGATATCGTCGGAAACGGGATCGGGCAGAAAAACCCGAATGTCCCGCCGAGCCCGAATCACCTTATAGACCGCATCTTTTTCAGCTGGAGAAAACCCCAACGCCACCGGTGCATCGTTGCGCGACTTCCCGACGAGGTCTCCTGCGAGGACCGGGCCGTGCGGATTGGTCACCCGCGCGTCCGAAAACGTCGCGGTCTCGGCCATGGTTTTCAATGCTTGGGACACCAGGGGCAGCGCCAGCAAAGCCCCCGACGCTTCTCCTAACCGCAAACCCAAGTTCAGCAGCGGCGTGAGATCAAGCGCCTGCAGCAGGAGCTGATGCGCCGGTTCCGGAGAGCAATGGCCGGCAATCAAGTAGTGACGCGTGGCCGGCGCCATGCGCACTGCCGACAATGCCGCGATCCCCGTTGTCATGCCGTCCAACAAAATCGGCACGCGGTGGGCCGCAGCGGCCAACACCGCGCCCGTCAGGGCCGCGATATCGAAGCCGCCCAGCTTTCGCAAAATATCCCATGCATCCGAGGAATTAGGCTGGTTGATCGCCAATGCGGTGTCAATAACCGCGGATTTTCGGGCTAAAGCCTCCGATCCAATTCCGGTGCCGGGACCGACGACATCGGCCGGCCCCACCCCGAGAAGGCAGGCGGACATCGCGGACGCGGCCGTGGTATTGCCGATCCCCATTTCGCCCAGAATCACCAAGTCGTGGCCTTGACCCACGGCCTCCACCACCGTCTGCCAACCGACCTCTAGCGCGGCATCCAATTCCTCGACGGTCATGGCCGGCCCGCATGCAATGTTGCCGGTCCCCCGGGCCACCTTCCGGACCCGGACGCCGGGATGGCGCACCGATCGCCGAATGCCGACGTCGATGATCCAAAGATCCGAACCCGCGCCGCGCGCCAGGACACTCGAGACCGCACTGCCCATCGCCACGTTGACGGCCATCTCCTCGGTCACTTCTTGCCCGTAGGCGGAGACGCCAACCTCCGCAACGCCATGGTCGGCGGCAAAAATGACGGTTAAGGGCTTCGCGATGCGGGGGATAACCTGGCCGGTGATGCCCGCCAACTGCACAACGAGCGGCTCCAGCTGGCCGAGACTGCCGCGTGGCTTCGTAAGATCATCCAATCGCGCTTGGGCTCGACGCATGGCTGAGGGGTCGAGTGGCGGCACGTCGCCCAGACGCGATGTCCAGGCAGACGAAAGACTCATCATACCGCCTCCCGGATAATCTCTGCCATCTCCTGGAGACGGCCGACCAAACGAACGCCGCATTCCAGCACGGTCCCATCCATCTCGTACACGCGACCGGATTGCACCGCAGGCACCTGTGCCGCCTCCGCACGCATGCGCATCTGGTCAATTTGGAAGGGTTTCCCGCACCATGACGCAAAAATGATGTCTGGTTGCGCTACGATCCATTCCTCCGGCGCCACGATCCGGTCCCGGGCCCGCCGTCCAGCCAACGCACGCTCGCGAAAAATATCGGTCCCGCCCGCAGTCTCAATCAGATCGCTGACCCAGCCCACGCCGGCAATCAAGGGATCCATCCACTCCTCAAAATATACGCGGGGTCGACGCTTGAGGGTTTGGGACGCGTGGCGGACCGCCTCGACGTCGTCTGCTAACCTCCGTGCCAGGTCTGAGCCCCGTGCATTCTCACCCACCGTGCCCCCCAACAACTGCACGTTGCGGTACAAGTCCTCGAGCCGATGCGGGTTCAGGTGAAGGATGGACGCCCCCCGTTCGGCCAGGCCCGCGGCCAGTTTCTGCTGAACGGTCGACGTGAGAATGACTAAGTCGGGCTGTTGGGCCAAAATGCGGTCCACGCTCCCGTGCTGAAATCCACTCACTTTGGGAATGGTCAACGCCTCCGACGGATACGTCGTATAGGCGGAAATGCCCACCACGCGATCCAACGCCCCCAGTTCTGCCAAAATCCCCGGAATTTCCGCCGCCAGACAGACGATGCGTTCAGGATATCGAGCCATGCTTCTCATCCTCCGATTCGTTTAAGGTGTTTGTTTCCTGCTGCATAGCGGCGTACAAGAGGTCCAACCGGAGATGTCCCCGCACTGCGGTCGCCAATCGGTCATAGGCCCGCTCTCGCAGGGCGGGCACGGACACGATCGACCGCTCCGGGTCGACGCCCGCCCGTTGGCGTACCTGATTGAGCCATACTTCGCGAAAGCCTTGGTTATCCAAGATGCCATGCAGATACGTGCCGACCACCGCCATGTCCTCGAGCACGATACCGTCGGGCCGCCATTGAGTCTCGCCCGCCGCATGGACCGTCGCTAGCGGAGCCGTGTCTCCGACGGAGATGGTGCGCCCCATGTGGATTTCATAGCCTTTGACGGGCACCGAGGTCCAAGGGTCGGCCAGACGCCCTTCCACCCACACCGTGCGTTTGGGCGAGACCAGTGTGGTCGCGATGGGCACCCATCCTAGTCCGGGAACTTCAAGGCGATGTGATTCGAAACCGTCGGGGTCGCGGACAACCTGGCCCAGCATCTGATATCCTCCGCAGATCCCGAGGATGGGACAGTCGCGGGATCGCGCATGCTGGAGAGCGTCCGACCATCCCGTTGCGTGAAGCCACGCCAAATCGTCCATGGTGTTCTTCGTCCCCGGGACGATAACGGCGTCGGCATCCAACAGATCGTCCGGCGTTCGGCCAAAAAATGGAGCCACATCCGGTTCCCAGAATAAGGCATCGACATCTGTGAAATTGGCCATGTGGGGCAGCGGGACAATCCCAATCCGAAGTCCCCCCGATTGACGCGGCCCATAGCGTGGCGAGTCCAGTCCTAGGGAATCTTCTTCGTCGATGGCCAAGTCGGGCAGATACGGAATCACCCCGAGAACGGGAATTCCCGTGCGCTCCTCCAGAAATCGCACCCCGTCATCGAACAACGTCGTGTCGCCACGAAATTTGTTAATCACGATGCCCTTGACCCGTGCTCGCTCCGCTGGCTCCAACAAATCCAGCGTTCCGATGACTGAGGCAAAGACCCCGCCGCGCTCGATATCGGCCACCAAGATAACGGCGGCATCCGCCATCTCTGCCGCACGCATGTTCGCTAAGTCCCGAGCCTTGAGGTTCATTTCCACGGGACTTCCGGCTCCTTCCATCACAATCACCGGAAACCGCTCCGCCAGGTAACGAAAACTCTCTTCAGCAGCGCGCCACAACTCCCGCTTATCGGATCGCATATAGGACGCTGCCGATTGGTCGCCACAGACCCTCCCTTGGACGATCACTTGGGAGGTTCGCCCATCGGTCGGCTTCAGCAAGATCGGGTTCATGTGCGCGTCGGGCGGAACTCCAGCCGCTTCCGCCTGCGTCGCTTGAGCCCGGCTCATCTCCAAGCCGTCTGGGGTGACGGCGGAGTTCCGCGACATGTTCTGGACCTTGAAGGGGGCGACGCGGTGACCGTCCTGGCGAAAAATTCGGCACAATGCCGTAGTTAGCACACTTTTGCCCACATGAGACGAGGTACCCATCACCATCACACTTTGGGCCATCGGTCTCCCTCCTCCTGAAAAATCTCCTGCACCGCCGCATGGAACGCGTCATTCTCCGCTGGACTTCGAATGGCCACACGCCAATATGCCAGCCCCAATCCGGAGAAGTCCTGACACAGCCGAACCAAGATGCCGCGATGAAAAAGGGCCTGCGACAAACGCCGAGACCGTTCATCATCGGTCCAGCGCATCAAAAAGAAGTTGACCGATGTCGGATGCCGCTGATAAAGAGCGCTCGGTCCCCAGACGGCGGCCACCCGTTGCTGTTCCCGACGAAGCCAGTTCGCCGTGTCGTTGCGAAACGCCCGGTCTTGCAGGCCAACCGCCCCCGCAACTTGAGCGAGGTGACTCACGCTCCACCGATCGCGTACGCGCTCGAGGCGTTCCACCCAGGTCCGATCTGCGATCGCGTAACCCAATCGCAGGCCAGGAATCGCCAAGAACTTCGTCAGCGACCTTACCACGACCACCCCAGAGCCCGGTTGCAACGCCTCGGACACGGCGGTGTTCTCCACCGCGTCGGGGAGAAAGTCCATAAAGGATTCGTCGATAAGCACGGCCACGCCGCGTTCTGCCAACGCCTGCAGGGGTGCAGCAAAACCACCCCGTCGGACGTGCCGTCCGCTGGGATTGTGCGGATTGTTCCAGATGACACAGTCACCCGGCCGCGTTTCCTCAATCAGGCGGTCCCAGGGCGCCGTGAAACCTGGATATTCCAGCGGAACTGACACGACGGCCAGACGATTCCTCAGGGCTGCCGCCCGATATTCGCTGAATGCGGGCTCCAGAACCCATACGCGGGTTGGATTCCGTGCGCGCAACACCAGATCGATGGCTTCCGTGGCCCCGTTGCTGATGAGGACATTGGCTTCGGGCACCTGATAGCGGTCCGCAATGACACACTTGGTTTCCGCTTGGGTGGCGTCGGGATAGAAGCGAATGTCATCCATCGCTTGCACCAATGCCCGGCGTACCGTTTCGGGGGGACCCAACGGATTGATGTTGGCGCTGAAATCGAGAATCCGGGACAATGGCACCCCCAAGTCGCGGGACGCTCGATGGATTTGACCGCCGTGCACGGCGGGTTTAACGTCCATAGCCCCATCCTCCTGTGACGGCGAGAAACCCGGCCCATTCGGCAATTTCGAGGAGCGCACCGTAAGTGTCACCGGTTGAGCCGCCAAACCGGTGCCGGATCAGGCGCGCCCATAGTACCGTCGACGCCACGGCGAGGAGCACCACCAACAGCGCCTCATGCCACGGCATCAAGGCAACCGCCGTGAGGAGGCCCACTCCCGTCGCCCCAACCACCGTCCACTTGGACAGTCGCTGGGCATAGAGAGCGCCCAAACCCTCGGGCCGGGCTGCAGGGGTCCCCATCATGAGCCAAACCACCGATGTCCGGGCCAAGACCGGCACCACCACCCACACACCCATGGTGGTGACCGAAAGATGGGCAAAAGCGACACCCTTTCCCATCAGCACCAGCATCACGGCCGCCGCGCCCATGGTGCCGATTCGGCTGTCTTTCATGACGGTCAAGGCGCCTTGGGCCGATTTGCGGCTTCCTAAGGCATCAAACGTATCCGCCAAGCCATCGAGATGCAGAGCCCCCGTTAACAACACGTACGCGGCCAGCACCACCACAGCCGCCGGTCCATGCGGCATGAGATGTGCTGTGACCCACATTGCGCCCCAGAGGAAGAGTCCCAAGACCCATCCAGCCACCGGGAGAAATCCCATACTGCGACGCAGCGCCGCGTCATCAACCCCGGTAATGGCCGGCATGGGCACAATGGTTCCGAATGCCATGACCAGCACCAGGCTCCTCACGACGGTCCTCATCGCACCAACCACCGCCATGCGCCCAAGCCCAATAACACCAGCCCTAGCACGACGCCGGTCCACCGGACCACCCGGACCGCGCGCACGATGTCTTCGGCCTCCAAGACACGCGTCGCGTCACCCAGCTCTGCCCGATGAGACGGCACACCGCCGTAATAATTGAGGCCGCCGAGACGCACGCCCAAGCCCCCCGCCATCATGGCCTCGGGGATTCCCGCGTTGGGACTGGGGTGGCGATGCGCATCCCGCCGCATAATCCGCCAGGCCTGTCGAGGGGCCAAACCGAGCACGGCCATCACGACCCACAGCAGGGCGGCGGTCAGCCGGGCGGGGATATAATTCATCCCATCATCAAGCCGGGCAGACGCCCACCCGAAATCCCGGTACCGGGCATTGCGGTACCCCACCATGGAATCCAGCGTATTGACCGCGCGATACGCCATGGCTAACGGGGCACCCCCTAAGACGGCATAGAACAGCGGCGCCACAATGCCATCAACAATATTTTCCGCCAGCGTTTCCACAGCGGCACGAACCACGTCCGTTTCCGGAAGCTGAGTCGTATCGCGGCCCACAATCTGGCCTACCGCCTGCCGCGCGTCCGGCAAGCCCCGAGATAGAGCATGATAGACGTCGAGACCGGCGTCCCCCAGCCCCCGCCAGGCTACCGTTGTGGATACCATCCAGCTGGCGGTCATCCACTCCAGTGGCGCCCAGACGCGTCCCGTAGCCCACACCAGGGCCCATGTGGCGGCACCAGCCATCAAGGGGATACCCACGGCCAACACCAGGCCACGGATTTTAAGAAGACCAGGGCCCAGGAAATCGCGATTCACGCGCCGGTCGTACGCACCAATGGCCGCCCCCATGAGGGTCACGGGGTGCGGCCATACACGGGGATCACCGACCAGTGCGTCGATACCTAAGGCTGTCGCTCCCGTTTCCCATGCGTTTACCATTGCGGGCCCAACTTTCGCACATCCACCGGCAGTCCCGCAACCATCCACATGACATGTTCCGCCGTCCGTGCGACCTGCTGGTTCAAACGGCCTAGCGCGTCGCGATAGCGTCGGGCCGAGGGATATTCGGGAACGATGCCCTGCCCCACTTCGTTGCTGACCACCACCAAGCCGTACCGGAAGGTCTCGAGAGCCCGTCCCAACGCTTCACTACGGTGTGCGATGGCTTCGTCGGTTAAGCCGGCGAACATCCAGTTATTGAGCAACAGCGAGAGACAATCCAATAAGACGACCGCCGGCGTTTGGCGCTGGTCCAGCCAATGAGCCACATCCATGGGCTCCTCAATCGTGGTCCAATGCGCGGGACGGTTATGTTGGTGAGCGGTGATGCGAACTTGCATTTCCGAGTCCGTGATGGTCCCCGTCGCTAAGTAAACGACCGGCCACGACGTTTGTTCCGCGAGCAGGGACGCTCGCTCTTCAGCATAGCGGCTCTTCCCGCTACGCGCCCCACCCAGAATGAACGAATAGCCCACGACGCACATCCCACCCATCGTAATAAAGAAGACCGTCTCGACGACGGTCTATGGATGGGAACAAGAATCTCCATGACCTTTCCTCGAAGGCGGATTCTGCGCATCCAAGGCAGGTCTCCTGGCTCTCGAACCGACGGTTCGATTACAGTGGCGGGACCGCACCGGTATTGCACCGGTTTCCCTATTCTCTCGTGATCCCCGGTTCTGACCGGGGCGAGCACCTTGGACGATGTGCGCGACTTCTTACTCTTCATGGTATGGGAGGCGTTCAGCCTTGTCAACGCGGCGGAGGCCATCAGACTGGATCTCTTAGGGAATGAGGCCCAAGGCTTGCAGGGCTGCTGCCACGCCATCATCATCATTCGAGTCGGTCATGTATTTGGCGCGTCGTTTCAACGCATCCACCGCATTCCCCATCGCGACCGGGTACCCGCAGAGATCGAACAACCCCATGTCATTCAGGCCGTCGCCAAACACCATGACGCCTGCCGGATCCACGCCCAACGCATGCAAGACGCGGCTCAGGGCGCTCTCTTTGGATACGGACTTTTCCATGACCTGGATGAGTGCCCCATCCGGCGTTGCCCGAATCTGCACAGCGGGGTCAAACGGACGAAGGACGCATTCCCAGTTGACATTCCCCGACAAAATCATTTTTGTGGGTGAGAGGGCGTGTATCTGCGCCTTATCCACCCTCTGAGGCGGCGGATAAGGCGAGTCGGCATGGATGACCTCATCAGCAACCGGAGATTCAAGACAGTACCAGGCGTCCTGCACTTCAAACGAAATGATGGAGCGAGGGTCCGCGGATAACACGGACTGGGTGATTCGGGAGCTGACAGAAGCAGGGATGGTCCGATGGTCGTAGACGATCCCGTCGGACTCATGGATGGTGAGCGCACCATCAAGATAGATGACATACCCCCTCAAAGACTCGGTGACCAGCAAATGCCGTACGGCCCGCGGTGGCCGTCCCGTGGCCAGGACGATGGAAATCCCATGCGCCCAGCACGCATCCACCGACCGCAAGGTTCTGGGCGAGATCGTCTGATCACGGTTCAGCAAAGTCCCATCCAAATCAAGCACGACGCATTTGATGGCAGCCATCGTACCTCCTGTTAGCCCAGACCATCTGGTCCCCCGTTTAGTCCATCTCCCGCTCCAGCCATGCACGAACAGCATCCGGAGCGGAGGGAAAATACAAGTGGCTGTACCCTGCCACAAGGGTTGGGGAACTGTGTCCTTCAGGAGCCATGGTCGCGCGAGCCGACGAGACCGCATAAGCCGAAACCAGCCCGCTTGCACGCCGAATTTTGGAATGATGGTAGGCATGGCCTCGAAACTGACTGCCGGACGGAAAGACCCCGTCGGACAGTACGGTCAGCTCGCGGTATCCTAATTCCTGCAACGAAGGTGTCATCTCTGTTTCCATGGGAATAGCCCCGGCCATCGGAAATCGCTGCCCATGGACCCATATGGCCTCCCCCAGAAACATGTATCCGCCGCACTCAGCCAAGGTTGGGAGTCCATCCAATACAATGCGGTCACGCATATCGCGCATCATGCCCGAATGTTGGACTAGATCCTCCACGTACTCTTCCGGAAATCCCCCGCCCAAATACAGATGCGTCGCCCCCGCGGGAATGCGCTCCCCCAAGGTTGGTCGAAACCACAACAACTCGGCACCCATGGCCGTCAACAAATCCAGATTGGCGGGATAATAAAAATTGAACGCCCGATCGAAAGCAATGGCGACGTGTGGTCGTTTGCCGGAGCGGGACACACGGGGGACTGATACGTCCACGAGTTCGGGATGTTCATCGGCCATCGCCACGCGCCAGAGTCTATCGAGGTCCAAATGCTCCCCCAACAGCCGTCCCGCGACGTCCAGCTTGCGGCGACTGTCTTCCCTCGTTTCTTCGGCCGTGACAAGTCCCAGGTGTCGCTCGGGCAATAGGACCGATTCGTCGTGTTGGAGAAAGCCCAACACGGGAACGCCGGTCTCCTGCTCAATGGCCCACCGGACCATCGCTCCATGGCGCGCGCTGCCGACCCGATTCAGGATGACTCCCGCAATGGTTGCATTGCCGGCCAGAACCTGGAACCCCTTCACGACAGCCGCCGCCGACCGCGCCATGGCGTGGACGTCCAGCACCAAAAGGACCGGGCAATCCAACACTTCGGCCACGTGCGCGGACGATCCCCAGTTGGCGTCCGACGAGACGCCATCCAACAACCCCATGACGCCTTCGATGATCGAGATGTCGGCATCCCGACTGTGCCTCAAAAACGTTCGACGAACGTCCGCTTCTCCGCCCATCCAAATATCCAAGTTATAAGATGGCCGGCCCGTAACGAGATGATGAAAGGACGGGTCAATATAATCGGGTCCCACTTTGAACCCTTGCACGCGTTTACCTTGGGATGTCAGGAGCGCCATTAACGCTAACGTGATGGTGGTCTTCCCGTTTCCACTGGCGGGAGCGCCGATCAATAGACGGCCTGTCACCACAGAACCTCCTTGGTGGGGCACCTAATTTAACGACCTATGTCCATTCATGATACCACGGGGCCACGCGGAAATTACCGTCCCGCGGGCTCTAGGATAAACCTGTGGGAATCGCATGGTGACAATCGAAGCAAAAGAGAAAAAACGGAAGCGCATCCAATCTGAGTGATCGCGACATTAAACGCAGAGAAGTGCTTCCAAAGAAAGTCTCCGGGACTCTGGGCTCAACCGACCCGTGCCGACGCTGAACAGCATCTCTTTTCCGTTGGCGGATCAACGTAGATGCCTGCGACCACGCCGAAGGGCGCGTCTGGGTAGACCTCATTCGTCGGTGGAACCCGACGCTCTTAGCGCATTGGATTACCCCGAACGATGGACCAACGGTTACCTCCAAGAGTTGGACCGCGTGAGCTATGGCCTTCGCCATCGCGGTCGCTGTCGGCAAAAGATGTTGCTTGGATTCCTACCATCCTCAGGGCTCCCACAGTTATGGATATAGATAATACTGCATCTTGCAGTAGACTGTAGATATCAGTATACTGACTCGAGATGGTTCCAGTATGGAGGGTCGTCCAACCACCCATACTACGACGGGATCTATGCGAAAAGGAGTGGATTGATTCCATGGCGACGCTCAAGGAGCAAATTCTCCAGCAAATTACCGAGGAAGAACAAAAACTCGGTCGCAAAATCGTTTTGCGGCGATATCTTGCGGAAATTAACCCCCACCTCGTCCAGGCACAGGGGGCCGCGGCCCAAGCGCTACGGGAAGAAAACCCGCTGGACCCCCACATGTTGGCCGCTGTCAACCTGGCGGCCGCGCTGGCGACCCGGGTGCCCCTCTGCATCAAAAACAATTTGCGCGCGGCCCAAAACGCCGGGTTGTCGACCGAGCAAATCGGGGCGATTATGGCCCAAACGCAGTTCATGACCGGTACCGCCGTGCTGTCCGCGTCTCTCGAAGGGCTGGAGGCACTGCTCGGACCTCTCGACTAATCTCGGGTTGACGGACGGAAGATACGGGATCACGACCACCAGTGATAGTTCGACAGGAGGGCTTCGAATGCAGGAACAACAGGTGCGGCAACGCATTGTGGATGCGGCCCATCTCTTAGCGGATACCGGGATGCTTTTCCGCGGAGAACACGCCAACCTTTCCGCGCGTCTCGACGACGCGCATATCGTGATGACCCGCGGCGGGTCCATTGGCCACCTCCGGACCGACGATTTGGCGGTGCTGGATTTGAGCGGCCATTCGACCCGCGGGGAAACCATGGATCCCACCATGCAGGAAGTCATTCAGATGCATACCCGCGTCTATGAGGCACGCCACTCGGTGGGGGCCGTCATCCATACGCACGCGCCGCATATCAGCGTCTTTGCGGTCGCGCACCAGCCCATTCCCTTGGTTTATGAGCCCCTCCTGCGCTTCGGCGTCACGGAACCCATACCCGTGGTGCCGTGGGCTCCGCGCGGGTCGGACCAATCGGTCAACGCTATCATCGAAGTCGTGCGCGACCATCCGGGACTTCCCGCCATTATGATGGCCAATCACGGGGCGTTAGTGTTTCATGAAGACCCCCTGAGCACAGCTCGCCTACTGGCCACCCTTGATGAGGCGGCGGAACTGATAATCCAGGCGAAGGCTTTGGGCGGCGCCCAGGACCTGCCGCCCGCAGCAATCGATGCTGTGCGGAACCGCATGGCCCTCTTCGGCAGCCATCGCTAAGGGACCCTCAAGGGCTCCCGGTTGATACGGGCCGACGGCGCTGACACGGACCGTCCCCTTGCGGGGGAACGGCTTCGCGCTCGAGCGCCGTCGGCCTCTATACGTCGGCCAAACGCACTAGGAAGGAACGAAGAGATGCCGCCGTCCACCCCCAGTCCGGCCCCCACCCGGGCACCCAAACGCGCTATCATTCGAGAGGGGCGAGCCTTATGGCTCAGCTTTGCGGCCGCCACCACCGGCACGTTCATGGTCAATGTGGATGCCAGCGTTGTTAATGTCGCGTTGCCCGTGCTGCAACATCAGTTCGCCGTCTCCATCGAAACGCTCCAATGGGTCGTGACGGCCTACCTCTTGGTGAGTACCGGATTACTGCCGGTGACGGGCCGGGTTGCGGATGCGCTGGGCCGACGGGAGGTCTTCTTGGTCGGCATGGCCACCTTTGTGGCCGGATCCGGGTTAAGCGCGCTCGGCCCGAGTTTTCTGGTCTTGGTGTGGGCCCGAGCCGTTCAAGCGCTGGGTGGCGCCACCATCATGGCCAATGTCATGGCGATTATTGTCCTGGTGTTCCCGGTAGAAAAACGGGGCCAAGCCCTCGGCCTGATTGGCTCTGTGGTGGCCGCCGGCACCTTGGCGGGCCCGCCGCTGGGAGGGATCTCACCGCCTGGTTTGGCTGGCGCAGTATTTTCTGGATTAATCTCCCCATTGGTGTCTGGGGACTCTGGGGTTCGTGGCGCTTGCTGCCCCGGTTTGCGCCAGACGGGGATGCGTCCTTACGCCGGCTTGATTGGCTGGGGGCGGTGTGGTTTGTGGGGCTGAGCTCTCTGTTGCAATTCGGGCTGGTCCATTGGCATCGCGCCTGGGGCCTTGGGTTGCTCGGGCTCGATGCCGCCTCGACCAATCCCGCCTATGCTCTGTGGTTTTACTGGGGATTTCGCGGCGCCTTCGGGGCGTCCTTGGTTGTGGGGGCGCTGGGTTTTTGGACCCTGACGGCCCCAGAACCACACTCCACGAGTAGAAAGGATTGATGTCATGCCTTCTTCGCGCGGATATCAAACCGGGAAACATTTGGAGGCCTTCATCCTCGTGATTATTGCTCAAGAGCCCCGGCACGGTGGGGCGGTGCTCCATGAGCTGAAGAACCTGTTACCCCCGGTCTGGACGATCGATGACGGCCACGTATATCGCCTCTTGCGAAATTTAGAGTCCGAGGCGGCCTTGCAGTCCACGTGGATGACCGGACCGACGGGCGCTCCCATCCGTCTCTACCAGATTACTGCAGTGGGACGCCAGCGCTTAGCCGACTGGAAAGAGGACATCGTTGTGCGGGTCGCCTTGTTGAAAGTGTTCTTGGACTTGTACTCCCAGCTCCAAGACTCGGACACATAATGCGGGCGAACCGACGTGAGCGTCGTCGGAAGCTCTGCGCATCGCCATCCAACCGGGCAGGGGATACGTTGGCCGCTCGCCGTGAAGCCAGCATTCCCCAGTCCACCGGCCAAAAAATCCTCCAAACACTTATAACTGGTCATGTGCTTAATAGGGTATGGCAACGATTCTTTTCTAGCACTATCACAAGCCAGTTATTCCCAATCAGGAGACGCTCGGATTGGCCATATCCCCCAGCAAAGTGTAATTCACCGGCGGCGGTTGCCGTGTCAGGTCCAACTCGTAGCGGCCAAAGCGATTCACATGGGCCGTCCCGTAGGGACTTAACGCCGCCAGGGTCTCGGGATCCAAGGTTTGGCCGCCTTGTTGCAGCGTATGTAGCCCTTGGGTCATCCGGAAGACATTAAAGAAGATGAGGCAGTTGGCCACGAGGTGATTATAGTTGATGATCTTGCGCTGCTCAGCCATCCAGAGGTTCTCGTGGTGACGGATTGCCTGTTTAAATGCACATTTCAGAGAGCTTCTAGGAAAGAAACGGCGATCTCCAGGCGCGCAAGGCCGCAACCAGACTGCTTGCACGATGGATTTTGATAGGCATGTCCTTGAAACCGACTGCGGGATGGGAAGGCCCCGTCGGACAGTACGGTAAGCTCGCGGTATCATAATTCCTGCAACGAGGGTGTCATGTCCGTTTCCAGGGGAATAGCCCCGACCATCGGAAATCACTGCCCTGCGTGATGTTCGTGACCGCATTTTATCCGACGGACTCCCGACATTGGCTGAGTGCGGCGGATATATGTTTCTGGGAGAGGCCATATGGTCCCATATCATGTCAGGATGTTGGACGAGATCCTCCACATACTTTTCCGGGAATCCCCCGCCCAAACGCAGACGCGTCGCCGGGGAGGCCTTTTTTCCAATCCCTGGTACGTTCTGAGACAGTCCCTTTGCAAGATTTTCGCTGCACTTGGAATCTCATCCCAGAGGCCTGGTGGTTCGTCCATAGATTAATCCTAAGCGGCGAGTTCTACGCCTGTCCATGGTCATTTCGGGGCTTTAGCTGATGTCAAGAGCGAAATGAACGCTAACGTGATGGTGGTCTTCTCGTTTCCGCTGGCGGGAGCGCCGATCAATAGACGGCCTGTCACCACAGAACCTCCTCGGTGGGGCACCAAATTCCACTCTACGATAACCTATGCCCAGTCATGTTACCACGGAGCCACGCGGAAACTGCCGTCCCGCGTTGCGTAAACGCGCGGATAACGCTATTGTGTATACGGACATGAGGGGTGCCTATCGCTGAGAGGCTCCAAAGCCAACCCTTGAACTTGGCCAGGTAATTCTGGCAAAGGACAGTGTCAGCTGATGACCCCGTTCGGGTCATTTTTGTTTTCACCCGAATGGACTGCTACTCCTCTTGCTCGTTTCGTTATAACAGCAAGGAGGAATTTTTACATGTTGAGTCCTGGCGACAATCAATCCTCATCCCCATGGACCGTCGAAGCGGTTGGCCTCGAACCCATTCCCGACCTCCATCGCCATGGTGGTGCGCGTCATTTATTTTGGGTGTGGTTCGCAGGCAACCTGTCTTTCGCCTATCTCGTCATCGGCGCCGTAGTGTGGAGCTTCGGCCTGTCCTTGTGGCAGAGCCTACTGGCCATCGCAGTTGGCGTCGCAGCTTTTTGGGCGATCGGATACCTGGGACTTCCGGGGCGCCGTACAGGCCTCCCCACCATGGCCTATTCTGCCCGGTATTTCGGGACCCGCGGCAACCGGATCATTGCCTTGGTCTCGTGGCTTAACCTACTCGGGTGGGAAACCGTTGTGCTCATCATTGCCGCTTACGCCGTGGCCACCATTCTCCATCGGGGATTTCATACGCCCATGACCGCGCCTTGGCTGGTCCTGTCGTTGGCCTTGTCGGCTCTCCTTGAACTCTCCATCGCCTTCTATGGCCACGCGTTAATCGAGGCCTTCCAACAATGGATCTCGTATGTCTTCGGCCTTCTCACCCTGTTGGTTCTCCTCGCATTCGTTCCCCATATCGCATGGCACGCCGTGTTCAGCAAACCGGCCGGCCCGTGGTTAAGTGGTGTGGTCCCCGCCATCACCATTGTCATCGCCGTCAGTGCGCTATCCTGGGTGACCACCGCCGCAGATTACACGCGCTACCTGCCTTCCTCGATCTCAAACACGCGGTTGGTGCGCGCTGCCGCCTGGGGCGCTGTCATTCCCACGGGGACCCTGATGGTGGCTGGCGTGCTGTTCGGCAACAGTGCCCCGTCCCTAGCCTCAGCCGTCAACCCCATCCAGCTCTTGCTGCACTGGATGCCAGCGTGGGCCGCCATTCCCTACCTGCTGGTCACCGCGGTGGGGATTATTGCCGGGGGCATCATGTGCGCATACTCTTCCGGGCTCAGCCTCCTCGCCGCAGGCATCACCATCCCACGGTCCCGGACCATCGGCGTGGACGCTGTGATATCCTTAGGGGCCAGTCTATATGTACTGCTCGTGTCTCAGCACTTTCTCGACTCCTTCGAGGCGTTTTTGAGCCTCATCGCCTGCTTGCTCGCTCCATGGGCTGCTGTGGCACTCACCCACGTGATGGACGTCCAGCACAAATCCGCTGCTCGGGCCATGACCGCCTGGGCTATCGGGGCGGCTATCTCATTGGCCACCACCGCCACGTCAATTTTCACCGGGCCCCTAGCGGTCGGTATTTTCCGGGTGTCGTCGCTCGGATACATGGCAGGATTCTTCGTCACGCTGATGATCTATTTATTGGCTGGCCGAAGAACAGAGGAAACCTTCTCAACAGCATCCGCCCCCCTTGACTAGTTGTTAAGGCGCGAGAGCGGCCGATTTTGGCCGCTCTCGACTGCTTGACCATCGGGAATCCCATGGTTCGGCGATCCTCGGTCACCGTCGCCGCCACGCCGCGACGCGCTGTCGCAGGCGGCGTGCCGCCTCTTGCGGATCCCTGGCGGACATCACCGCCGAAACCACCGCCAGACCGTCCGCTCCCGCATCGAGTACCCTATTGGCATTGGCCTCGCCAATCCCGCCGATTGCCACCAGCGGGCACCCGCGCACAGCCTCAGCAATCGCACGAAGCCCCTCGAGGCCTGAGATGTCGGCGTCCGCTTTCGACGGCGTGGCAAATATGGCCCCGATGCCCAGATAATCCGCGCCCTCAGCCATAGCCTGCCGAGCCTCCTCGACGGTTCCCGCTGACACCCCGATAATTTTTTGCCCGATTAGGCGGCGCGCATCCGACAGGGGCATGTCGTCCTGACCGATGTGTACTCCGTCGGCATCTGTGGCCAGCGCCACATCGACGCGGTCATTCACGATATAGAGCGCGTGGTACGCGGCCGTGAGGTCGCGAAGCGCCCGACCGAGCTCGATGAGCGATCGCCCACTGTCGTGCTTGCGCCTGAGCTGGATGGCACCGGCTCCCCCACGGAGCGCTGCCTCACACGCCCTGAGCAGAGAATCCCGATCGTCGCGTTCATCAGTAACCACGTACAGTGCCAGACGGTCCCGCAAGTCGCTCATCAGGCTACGCCTGCCTGCGCTCGATCCGCGCCATGCGGTTCACCTCGTCAGGTTCGAGCAGACTTAAGGCATCGAAGAAACGGGCGGCAAAAGTTCCGGGTCCCTGCGCCCCCTCCGCCGCTTTTTCGCCGGCGATATTAAAGCAGGTAATGGCAGCCGCGCTGGCCTCTGCGAACGTCGGGGCCCCGCTCTCCTTATCCGCGACTGCCAAGAACGCTCCGATGACGCCGGTCAGCATGCATCCCGATCCCGTGATGCGTGCCAGCAGCGGATGCCCATTGCTCAGAACCCAGAGGTTCTTGCCATCCGTCACGAAATCCTGTTCGCCGGTCGCGACCATGACAGTCTGGTGTTTGCGGGCGTATAGCGCCATGGCGTCGGCGAGACCCGCGCCAACCCCCACCGCATCCACACCGCTCACGGTTCCCCCAGCGCCCGCCATGCCTCCAATCTCCCCGGCATTGCCTTTGAGCACCGTGAGGCGCAAATTGGCGACCACTGCCTCGGCCGCCTGCACACGATATGGGGTCGCACCCACGCCTACGGGGTCAAAAACCACCGGCACATGGGCTTCCTCGGCCGCCTTGCCGGCCAGAATCATGCCTGTGACTAAATCGGGCGTGAGGGTTCCCATATTCAGGGCTAGGGCCCCCGCGATCCGAGCCATGTCCTGAACCTCCTCGTGGGCATAAGCCATCACGGGCGATGCCCCCAACGCCAACAAGGCGTTGGCAACCACGTTTGTCACAACCAAATTGGTCATGTTGTGCACCAAGGGCCGGTGTTGTCTCACTGCTGTCAACCAGCGGCCCGCATCCATTGTCATCATCATCCCCGACTCCCTTCGTTGTGGACGCTCCAACGTCCCTGGTGATACCGATTAACAGCTCCTGGCAGTGGACGATACCGCGTCGGCGGCGGCGGTGCGAAATGGTTCGTCGGCCCATGCCCGTGACCCAGGTTCCAAGTCCGCGATCCCGCGATGGCCTCAGACACGAACGCCTTTGCACCGGCGATAGCTTCTTCCGCATCCCAGCCCAACGCTAGCAGCGCGGCTGTCGCGGATGAAAACGTGCATCCGGTTCCATGGGTGTTCCGACTCGGCGTGAAAGGAGCCGCAAGATAGAAGACGGTGTCATTCATCGCCGAATAGACCACATCAATGGCTTCACGCGGCGCCCCTCCGTCGGTCTCCTCACGATGCCCGCCCTTCACCACGACATAAGCAGGACCTAGCCCCGCAATGTCCCGTGCAGCCCGTTCCGCATCGTCGAGCGTATGCACGGCATACCCTGTGATAGCTGACGCCTCAGGCAGATTTGGCGTCACCACCTGAGCCAACGGAAATAATCGCGTGCGCAATCCTTCGACCGCTTCCGGAGATAGCAAAGGAGCCCCGCCCTTGGCCACCATGACCGGGTCCACGACCAGCGGGCAAGCGGGATGTTGGGCCAGCAATGCGGTGACCACCTCGACGATCTCAGCGTTGGCGAGCATGCCTGTCTTTATCGCGTCGACGCCCAAATCGTCGAACACCGCAGAGACTTGCTGTTCCACAATTGCTCCCGACATTGTCTGGACGCCCACCACCCCCATGGTATTCTGAGCTGTCACCGCCGTAATCACCGACAGGCCATACACACCGATTTGATGCATGGTCTTAAGGTCCGCTTGAATGCCCGCCCCGCCTCCGCTGTCAGATCCCGCAATGGTTAATACGCGAGCGGGTCCTGAGCTCGGCCGAACGCTCATGCAGGCCCACCCCCCGACGGCACCAGCGTGTCCCACTGCTCCTGGCGCCAGGCCATATCGAAGAATCGATACTCCATCTGGAAACTCACGTGAAAAGCCCTAGCGATCGCTTCGCGCGCCATCGCAGGCGCCGACTCATCCAGCAGTTGGCACAGTTGGTCCAGCCCTTCACGCATCGCACTGCCCGCGTAAAAGCGAATCCAATCGTAAAACGGGTGATTGCCGTCGGGACGGACGGTATCCATGAGATCGCGACCCAAATCCGCGTAAACCCAATGGCAGGGCAACACCGCCGCGACCGTTTCAGCGAGCACGCCGTGCGATCCCGACGCGATCATATGCTGGGCATAATGGTGGGCAGCCGGCGCATGGGCGGGCAGCACGCGAGTCACCTCCTCAAAGGAGACCTGACTCGCTCGGCACAAGCTCGCGTGGGGGGTCAATTCCCCGTCAAACAGCACCGTCATGCGATCGGCGAGGAGCTTCATCTGGCTCAGACTTTCTGCTTGCGAAATGGCGAGGGCAAACACCCGTGCGTAGGTGGTCAGGTACTGCACGTCCTGCTGCACGTAAAAGACCGCGGCCTGTGGGGGGAGAACCCCGTGAGCAATGCCTTCAACAAACGGATGGCGGCGGATGGCTTGGTAAACGGATTCTGCTTCCCGGCGCAAGGATTGGGCCAAGGACATAAAAATTGCCTCCTTTATCGCGGAGGCCATGTTGGGGGGCTAATGGGATGACCTCGACAACACGCGTCGAGCTGTCCATGTCCACTTTCCTACGCTGGCATTACCCAGATCAGGTAAAAGGGTCCAAGAAACGATCGTTCCTTGTCTCAGCAATTGCTCCCCTAGTGGCTCCTCGTTTAATTACTCCTACACTATACCATGCACGCCTAGCGGAATAACACCAGTTTTTCTCCTCGGCGACCGGTCAATTGGTCCGCGTATCCTCGTGAGCTTGTCGCAGATCGAAAAACGACAGCGACCGATGGTTGTCGGAGCGCTGCCGTGCATATCTCAAAATCTCAGACTAATTGCCTCACCGCGTCTTCTGGATGGTCTAGGCCTTCCATCGCGGGGCTCACTGACAGGGCCTCCTGGTCGGCCTGACTCAACACCTTACGAGCCGCCACACCCCAATAGTAGAAGGCCATTGAGATTGCCGCTACGATGGCCTGATCCCACGGTGCGGGAATGAGATTGGTCCCGCCGTAATTTGCAGACCCGAAGCGTTCCATCAAAAACATCGCAGCAAAATAGGCTAATAACCACAACCCAGACTTTATATCGTTCATGGGACGATCCATCTTCCGGATTCCGTAAGCAAAGTAGACGAGAGCGCCCAACACGAGGAGCCCCAGCATCCAGCGGTTGATATCCCACCCGCTCCAATAGAAAATGAGGCTTCCAACCACGAACCCGATGGGGCCTAAGATCCCGAGTCCGCGGACACGATACGATCGCTGGGCGTCGGGCGCGCTTTTCCGCAGCGCCGCGGCCGAAATGGGCCCAATCATGTAGGTGAGGATCGTCGCACTGGACAGGATGCTCACCATCTTCTGCCAGCTAGGAAAGGGCAATAGAAACAGAATACCCACAACGATGCTAGCCCCCATGGCCACCCCGGGAGTCCCATAGTGATTCAACCGCTTAAGAGCCGGCCAAAAATAGCCGTTTTTCGCGAAAGCGAACAGACTGCGCGGGAAAGCCGCTGCATACACGAATCCGGTTCCCATGGGGGAGATGATGGCGTCTGCGTACAAGATAATGGCCAGCCAGCTCATATTCAGCACCATCGCCAGATTGGCAAAGGGAGACGTCAATGCCACCTTCGCCCAGCCGTGGCTCAAATCGGATCCTGGCAGGGCCCCGATAAAGGCTAACTGCAACAGTACGTACAGTATCCCCACGAATCCCAAGGCCAGAAACAACGCGCGACTCATATCGCGGCGCGGATTTCTTGCCTCCCCGGCCATATCGAACATGGTGCGAAAACCGGTAAACGTGAAGATCACGCCGCCTGTGGAAATGGCTGAGAAAACGCCTGACCATCCCGCGGGGAGGAATCCTCCATGCTGGGTGAAGTTTCCTGTGTGAAACCCGGATGCCAGCAGCAACATCGCCGTCAGTGCCGGAACCACCAGCTTAATCCATGTCATATTGGAATTAATCTTGGCGTAGAGCTTGACTCCGAAATAGTTAAGCACGAAAAAGCTGATAACCAGAGCAGTGGCGATAACGAAGCCAGCCGGGGTCAGTGTCGATGATCCTGCATTATAGAGACCGGGTACATAGGTCGACGCATATTGCAATACCCCTTCGGCCTCGATGGGTGCCAGACCCGCGTAAGAAATCAACACCGCCCAGCCAATTAGAAAACTGGTCAAACTACCGTGGGAGAGTTCTGGGTAGCGGATTACGCCCCCCATTTCCGGCACAAGACCGGCTAATTCCGCAAACGTCAGTCCAATAATGGCAATAGCGGCCATACCGATAACCCAAGAAATGATAGCACCCGGGCCAGCCACATTGGAGGCGGTCAGCGAACTGAACAGCCATCCCGACCCCACAAGGCCGCCGATCCCCGTCATCATCAAATCCAAGAGGCGCAGTGCCCGTCGTCCTTCTATCATCACCAAAGCCCCCATTGCTTATTATTTAGTTCAGTAATGCACTAATGTGACGTAGTGTATAGCGCGTTCGACAAATTGTCAACACATTTTGTCGGTTCGTATAACAACGAAATGGCAGCGATGTAAGGGCTGTGGGTTGATTGGAGGCCAATTGCCCTCCTCCAGGTTCCGCCATGTCATGCCAGCACGCAAGTCTCTGGTCAAACGCCGCCGCACCCCATCTCGCATGCGAAATGGCTGGCTGCTCTGACGCCGACTCAGAACCTGGCAGATGTTCATTTCGGGGCAAGATTTGTGACGACCGATGGGTGGGCAGCCGCGTTACCTTTTTCCCCAAATGGTGTGCCATATATGACTGTGTAGCAATTTATAGGAAACCAAAACAACCCCATGGGGCGGTTTGGGGCTGACCGTCGCGTCGATCGTCGCATAGCGCGGAACCCGCACGTGCGCACTATTCACACTGAATTCGACCGCAGTGTCGGTATTGAATACCGATGCCCCGTGGAATCCGGGGGCAGATGGATGATTGGAAGTACCGACAAAAACGACTTTCGCCGCTGGGTGAGCGTGGGCATCCACCCATCGTTGGGTCGATGGCCACAGTGATTGCGGAATGGCCGTTCCACCGGTGGATCCATAGGCTGTTGTGCCGAGGGCTAGGATTACAACCGGTATCCAATGGCGCCTCACGTGCGTCCCTCCCGTACTTTACAGAAACGGAACTCCTCACACTGCAATTTCCGGCCCAGCGGAGACTACTCGCGTCGCCATTGCTTTTCCAAGACTCCACAGACATTACCCGCTGAGTTAGTTGTGCCTGACGCTCATCCATACTCTCGACCGCCGGTTTCCTTGCTGCACGGACTCCCCCGAGGGAGTGCCGCATCAATCGCTTCCAAATAAAGAGCGTGGTCCATCCATACGGAATACGCGGATACTTGCCATTGGCAGGAGGCGCGCTTAGACCTTTTGCAACATTAAGGACTGAAAGTGAAGAAACGGGTGACCGTAGTCGATACGGCGGAAAGACAAGATGCGGAAGTGTGCCGCTGCGGCCTCTTGAATGGCCTCGTCCGTGTGAAACGAGAAAAAGCGCTTGGGTTCACAGTTATCGCCCTCCCATACCCCTTCCGAGTCCGGCCCGCCGTAGACACCCAAATAGAACAACCCCCCGCTCCGCAAGACCCGACGGATACCGGCCAGAACCTCGGACAAATCCGCTTTGGGAACATGTAGCAGACAGTTCAGTGACCATATCGCATCAAAACTCTCCGGCACGAAGTCGAGGTCATAAATATCCATTTGGCGGGCATCGAGTTGCTTTTCTCGGCAGAGACGAATCATCTCACTCGACAGATCCACGGCTGTGACAAGTACCCCGTTTTCCTGGAAGAACACACTGTCCTGTCCGGTACCGGCCCCGACTTCGAGTAGTCGGTTCAGGTGACGCTCCCGGAGAGCGGATAAAAACAGCGCACGCTCTGCCATTTTCCACCCATCTTTGCCAAACTGATCCCGTTCCCGGGCCTGACGGTCGTACGAGTACTGAAGACTGCGTTTCATTTTTGAGGAATCCATCTAAAACCCCACCTTCATTTCCGTCACGTCGACAGGTGCTGCCTATTCGAATTCCGACTCGCTTGCGCCCCCCAAATATGCTGGAAGAACGGCCCTAGTTCCGCCGTAACGTAATCCATGTCGGAGCCGGGCCAAACGGGAACCTGTCCAAGACTTCATGGCTCCACGGGTCCGTCGAATCACATTCCAGCGACAGCTGGCTAAACCCGCAGTGCACAGCAAACGCATGTCCCGTGACTTGTGTCTCCCAAAGTGACGTCACCAGAGAACGGCCATTGCTCCATGTCTGCAGCAACGCCTCCCATAACTGACCACCCACCCCCTGCCGGCGATAAAGGGGGAGAACCACCACGCCGCTCCGCAGGGTATCTGGGTGATTGAAATTGGCCCAGACACTCGCGAATCCGATGAGCTGATCCTGGAGGAGCGCGACCACGGTCCGCCGAGGGGTCAGGCGATAGTACCCTTGCGATTGATCATCGTCGCCAAAGATGCGCTTCAGGACATCACGACACCCCGCCTCATGGACATCGGAATAGGGCTCAATATGCAGCAGCTCCCGCATCATAGAAACCTCACTCAATGACGTTGATCGATTGAATCTTCGCGAATATCGCGCATTTCCCTGCGCCGAAGCGCCACGGTCTCGGCGCCCTGGCGGCTCCCTTAATCCTGGTGACACGGGGGATTGCCCTACCCATTGATAATGGTTGTCCAACGGGTGCCCCCGTTGGTGCTAATGATCAAACGACCATTCATCGTCACTAGACTCAAAACATGCTCGGATGCCGACACCGAGGCGGGTTCCACACCGGGCAAGCGAATCTGCGTCCAACGGGCTCCGCCGTCGGTCGTGGCCAGCAACCCGTTCCGAATGACGATCCAACCCCGCGACGAACTCGCAAAGGCAAGCTCAGCCGGCGTACCCAACATGGGCCAGGTCCCATGGGTAACCCACTGGCGACCACCGTCCGTGGTAGACATGGCCCGGTAGTACCAGGTCGTTGGCTTTCCTTTCTTGAGTCCGGTGAGCGCCCATCCCGTGGACGGCGAGACAAAGTCCGCGCCGAAAGGTCCTGCGAGCACCGATGAGCTTTTGTGCCAACTCTTCCCCCCATTACGCGTCGTCCACAACGCGAATCCTGCCTCCATCCACCCGTCGCGCGGGTTCAGCATCTGAACCCAGTTCTCCTGCTGCACTCCGGATTGAAATTGCGCCGGCACATGCCACCAGGTCCAGGTGCGGCCACCGTTTTTCGTGATCCACCCCGTGCCGCCGGTGGTCAACACCAGGCCTTCCCGGGGACTCCAAAGATCTAACGCGACGACGGAACCAAAGTTTTCGGTCAAAGGGTTCCACGACTTCCCTTCGTTCGTCGTGACCCATAACGTGCTGCCGCCTTGCGTGACCAGCCAACCGTACCCATGGGCGGAAAAGGCGGCCAACGCGGCTGAATGCGGACCGATCGGCCATTCCCGGGTCCAATGTCGTCCGCCGTCGGTAGTGCCGTAAATCGCTCCGTTCGCGGCAAACCATCCAATCCTTGGGCTGGCAAACGATACTTGGCGCACCGCCTGGCTGGCACCTTCGCCCCCGAACGGCAAGGCAGGCCCTTTGGTCCACGAGGCACCAGCGTCGGCCGAGTAGTCAATCCCCGTGCCGTTGAACCGCCAAACATTTCGAGGCCCAAAATATGCCGCCGGATACAGGCCGCCGCCCATGCTGTTGCACCCCATTGCGCACCCGCTGTTGCCCCAAGCATAGGTCCACTGCGCACCCCCATCGGTGGTGTGGAAGATACCCGTGGCGAGAAAGCTGCCGTCAAAGACGTCCAGCCAACCGTCCTGTGGGGTGGTGAACATCACGCGAGCCGACGTGTTGAAGGTGGGGCGCAGCGTGGCCGCAAAGCCCATCGCCTGGTCATACGCCGCGTAAGCCGTGGCCATCGCAGGAGACTGGATTCCGGAGAATACCACTTGCCAGGTTTGCCCCCCATCCACACTCCGCCACAAGATGGGACCGGCATGGGTCACGCCCGAGGCGTAGGCAAGCCTCGGATTCACCCAATCGACCCCCGTCATGGTTAGGCCCTGTTGTTGAAGGCCCGTCGACCACCGCAGCCCGCCATCCCCTGACCATAGCACCGCACCGTTCTGTTGAATCGCCAATCCCGCCCGCGGAGTCGCGAAATCTACAGCGGTAAATCCTTGGTGATTCAACGTCTGCCAGCTGGCGCCGTCACTGGTGGTCTTCCACAATGTCTGGTTATCCCACACAAACCCCGTGGAGCGATTGACGAAATCCATCGCAGCGTCGGCATACCGGGGAACGAAAATCCCGGCGCGACGGGACCACACGCGTCCCGCGTCGGTGGTAATCGCCAGTTGCACCATGGTTCCGTGCATGACCAACGCGACCGCGGTGGTGGGCGACAGGGCTTGAACGGCTATCGGCGATCCGGAAGGGGGATGTGATGCCGGTTGCACCTGAGCCTGCACCGTGTGTGCAGGCTTGATGAGGGCCGTCGTTGATGAAGGGGCACGAGCCTCGGCGGCACCGCAGCCGCAGAAGACCAGAACTGACAACAATGCAGTGGCCGCCACCGCAATTCTCCGCATAAAATCGTACTCCTTCATGGCCATGCGCTATACCCAAAAAACGCCGCAAAGGAAGGCGCGGTTACCGGGGACGGCACACCGCCATTCGCTAGCGGGAAACGAAGGACCCGAGGAACCGCTTCCGGTGGTCTTGTGACTCGTGTCAGACGCGCAAACTCTGGTTTTCGAATTAACGATGCGCAGCGGATGCTCCCGCCCAACCGCAAACGAACCATGCTTCTCGAGAGGCTACAGGAACCCCCCTGCCAAAATTCCATAACATACCATCAGCGTTAATTTCAGGAGGTGTAAAAATGCCCATCGGTCCTCTTCCCCCAGGCTGTATTGCCATCTGTGCTTCAGAGGCGAGCGACGTCACCCAAGACATCCCCATCGTTAGCGGCGTGGTTCAGTTTTCGAGCGACGGCGTTACGCTCTCCAACGTCGTAGTCAACGGCTGCGCGGTCACCGACGTCTTCTTTACGGAGGTGTCCTCCCGCGCTGTTGGAATTACCGTGGCGGTTGCCTTGGATATCGCCTTTGAAGGAACCATTGACGGATTCACATTTCATGGCACCACCACCATCGAGGGCGACATCTTTTTCACCGAGGTGTTGCTCCCGACCCACGGCGCGACACTCGTCTCTCCGCCTGACTGTGCGGGGAACTTTACCTGCACAGCCCGCTATGCTGGCGTCGATCCCACATCAGGGCTACAGCAGTTCACCGTGCACCTCGTTGGAGACGTGACCTGCGTCGCCTGCTCCCCGGTTCCATATGTCGTCGTTCAATCTTGCCTACCAGCCGTAAAATAAAGGGGGAATACTTATGGCCATGCCGCCTCAACAATGCCAAGAACTCTGCACGGACATCGCCAGCGTTGCCATTTCTGCAGTGCAAATGATCGGCGTGTGCGACTACAGAGTTTCCAACCCTTTGGAAGATGTGACGGTAACCGACTGCGTTATCCAAGAATCGACCGTCTCTGCCGTCAGCGACTCTCAGGTGCTGGTGTCGGCCGATGTCACCGTCGATTTCACCGCTGTTGAAGCGTCCAGTGGCGAACCGTTGAGCGCTCAGTGCGAGACATACCTAAGTGTTGTCGCCACCGTCGCCACACCGCCCGCAACCCTGTCCGCCCAGTTGCCGTGCACGCCATCTCTGACCTGCAACGCGCGGTACGCTGGGTTCGAACCGCAGTTGAGTCCTGAAATCAGGATTGGTGCCGAGGAGTTCATCATCACGGTCACCGGCATGGTCTCCTGCCCCAACTGCCAGGCCGCCGTGGTCAACGTGCAATTGTGTCCGTCAGCGGACTAGTCAACGTGTCGGGGCCCTCCGCCCAGGGGGGCCCGGCCATCGCCTACGTGGGCAGCGGCACTACGCAGATTCGAGCGCGTTCCTCCATGGCGTCTTGCCGGAGCGCCTGGCCCGAAAAATCCACAATCATCCCTCACGGGTTTTCTCGACTCCTTGCGGAGTCCGCAGACCTCACAGGCTTCGTCTGGCGGTGTCTGCCCGCCGAGCGAGGACGCGGGCTCCCCGCAGAGGACGTTTGCTCCCCCCAGCGCCTATTAGGGTAAAAATACACTTCTCCGTGTCCTCCTGCCGGGCGCTCGCAAACCTGCTCAGATATTACGCCATTTACGGCACCTATCCGTCGACGATGAATACATTACCCACCGTACGCGAACTGTCGGGGCAAACCTGTAGCACATCGGATTGTGCGGGGTCCTCAACCAACGGCTGCCCCGGGTCGACTTCCAGCTCTGGTTGCTCGTTTCCCGCATCACCACCTTCGGCGTGTGACAGCACTCAAACTACATTCATAAACAACATGCTGTCTTACGCCAAAACCGCATCCCAACAAACCGAGCTCCCCGTCAGTTTTATTCTGGGTCAATGGGGGCGGTTCCGCCCCCATTTGCATGAAACTAGCGATCTTTTTCGCGGCGTGAGGCCGCGATTTGGCGTTTTACGCCCTCACCGGCGTCCACTGGTCTAGCCCGGCGGCCACGCGTGCTGCCATCTCGAGGGGAGACCAAAAATTGAGACTCCCGTGAAGCCGCCGTCCGTTATAGTCCTGAATCCACTGGCTCACCGCATGGTACGCCTCCGCGAACGTGGTGAATTCCTGAGCCAAGCATTCCCGTTCCAGCTGGGCATGCCAGGATTCAATGAAGGCATTCATGTTCGGGGTAGCGACCGGAATGCGCTCATGCACGAGCTCCAACTCCTCACAGCGGGCTTCGAACGCATGGGCCGTAAATTGCGGCCCGTTGTCAGTTCGGATCACGGGCGGTTCGGCGCCCCATTGTGGTCGCCGGTGGTTCACAGCTTGGGCCAGGGTGCGCGCTGTGTCTGCGGCTCGGCAACATAAGCCGATATGGTAGGCGATGATTTGCCGATCGCACACATCGAGGATGGCTTGCAGGTAAAAAAAGCGATCTTCGCCCGCGATGTAACCATAAGTGATGTCCGTCTCCCACAGTTGGTTCGGCCGGGTGACCACCCAATTCCGTGCCAGACGGCGTGGATGCGGCGCTTTGCGCCGCCATTGGGGCCACAACAAGGCCATGCTTTTCAGCAGTCGGTAGACTTTCTTGAAGCTAATGACCAACCGATAACGGCGGCGCAAGACCCAGGTGATTTTATGGTAGCCGTATTGGGGGTTGTCGGTCTCGAGAATCTCCACGATCCAATCGAGGATCTGCCCATCGGGAATTTTGGTGCCATCCTGCATCACACTATATCCCCGGGGCGCACGCCCCGGCGCTTGGCGGCGTCCGTCCCGATGCGATTGGCGTTGCCGCTGGCTCCAGGCATAAAACGTCCCACGCGGCAATTGCACAGCGGCACAGAGAGCCTTCACGGAAGCGTGGGGAGCCTGGTCACGCCAAGCCTCCACCTGTTCGCACAATTCGGTCACGGACGGATCCCCTTTTTTTTCAGGAGATCCTGCAATATCGCGATTTGCAGGTCTTTCTCCCCGAGAAGCCTTTTCAACCGTTCGTTTTCGTCGGCCAGGCTCAGGGCATCGGGATCGGGATGGGCCTCCCGTTTGGCCTCACGCACCCATCGGCGTACCGTCTCGGGTTTCACTTGATGGCGACGGGCCACTAAGCTGGCATTCCCCGTCTCTTGCACCTCACGGAGGACTTGCGACTTAAATTCACCGGTATAAGTTGGACTCATTTGATTGTCTCTCCCTTGAATGTCTTTAGACTATCAGGAGAGATCGGTCGTGTCATATTTCCTTAGGGGGCTTAAAAGGGCTTCAATCAATTCAATAGTCAACGTTATCTCACTACAGTTAGCATGTTGTTTGTACCGTACGACGGTGAACCGACACGCTTCGCCAACCCGCGATCGCCCGACGGCTACCAGTGGTTGGCTCGGGCCTCAATTGTCGGCATATCAGTCGTGGTGGTTCGGGACTTCTCAAGAGCGGCCTACGCCCCTTCGTTTCGCAACCCCGTGGTCTGGCGGCGACACAGGTGCACATCGCTAGAAGATCAGGCAATCCGGAAGATTGGGGCTCCCCCAAGCGGGATATCCCGCCTCCCGTCTAGGACCGCAGGCGGAATCCTTATCGCTGGGCCTCACCGAAAACCATGTGGGATTGAATGAAAAGGACGGCCCGAATGCCTGTATAAGCCCACGATGGGCTTCTTTCTGGACACACATCTGGTAATGGTGGCGTTATGGGATATGAAGGGGGATGGTGTCCATAAGGCGCGCACTGGCAGTCGCAGTCCCGGTACTGATTGCGGCCATCGTATGGATTGGCGGGGTGCAACCGCGGACCTCGCCAGCAGCATCCGCTATAGCCAATTCTCGCTTTGGACATCGGCACCCGGCACTCGTACAGGACCTATTGACCCGCCCCGGAGTGGGCGCGACGATTGTCCATGGGGTTGAACTGGAGCAGACCACTCACATCTACACCGGTCCATGGTTAGGCGTGCCGAGAAACTTCCCGGCAAACGGAAAGACGGTCGTCCTGTACACGCTTTCCTGGCGAAGGCGAGGTGGCACCGCCCACCTACAGCTGTAGGTGGTCTTGGGACCCCGTGATCAAGTGCTGCAAACGCAACTCTCCGGTTCTCCCCCTCCCTCCTAAGACGTCAACATTTGCTGACTGGACACCGCCCTTGTTCCGAGACGGAGGGGTCTCCCCGACGACCGGGCGCCGCCGGGAGCGCGAGGGACAGCTTTCCAGACAAGCGCACCACGAGGAGGCTCATGGAATGCAGCGTTGCACAACATGGTCGGGCAGGAGGAAAAAGAGAGGTGACCGTGTCCCGAGACGCAAGCCGCCTCTCCATAACTGGTGGACGATTTAGAGCGCCGTGGCAAACCAGTCACTCACCCGGCGCACCACATCCACTCGAAGGCTGGGGGTTGAGCCAAGCCACAGGCCCACGTGGCTTTCTTCTGGATATCGAACGAAGGTGACATCCTGGCCTCTGGCCTTCAAGGCAGCGTAGTACTCCTCAGTTTGGCCAATCGGGCAGCGGTCGTCGCCTTCGGCGTGATAGAGGAGAGTCTTGGTCTTGACGTTCTGCACATAGGCCAAGGGAGACATGGCCCACAAATGCAGCATGTTTTCCCAGACTGTGGCGGCATGCTGCAACGGCCCCCAATACCACCCGATGTCCGAGGTGCCGTGAAAGCTGACCAGGTTGCTGACGCAGCCGCCCGGGGCGGCCGCTTTGAAGCGGTCGGTGTGGCCAATGACCCAACTGCTCATAAAGCCGCCGTAGCTGTAGCCAGTAACACCCATCCGGTCTGGATCCGCATAGCCGCGTTCGATTGCCGCGTCAACTGCGGCCATCAAGTCCTGGTAGTCTTTGTTTCCCCAGTCGTTAATGACGGCGTTGGCAAAATCGCGACCATAGCTGTCGCTCCCGCGAGGATTCACATAGAGGACCGCAAGGCCCTTGGCCGCCATAGCCTGTGTGTCGAACTTAAATCCGTACCCGAAACTGCCACGTGGGCCACCATGAATCTCGAGTACTAGAGGATACGGGCCGTCGCCTGCCACATCCGGGGGCAATTGCAAGAAGCCCTCCACCGCCCAACCATCGGCACCGCTAAAGTGGAAAGGCTGTACGGGTCGGGTGTCCCAGGACTCACTGAGCTCCTGATTCAGCGCTGTCAACCGGAGCTCTTGGCCCTCAGGATTCAGCCAATACAACTCGTCTGGAGAGGTGGAATCAGTGGCGGTATAGACTATCGATCCGTCATCGGCCTGCGCATATTGGCCCACCGCCAGACGATCATCGGGCGTTACAATCTTCGGGTCTCCGGAAGCCGGGCCTACTTCGTAAAGTCTCGATACACCACGGTCGGTGGCCAAAAACCGAACACGGTCGCCTAAAGCCGTGAAGCAGGGAGCGGAGACACTCATGGCCGAACGGAGGTCGCTCTGGCCCATGGCCATAGCGGGCCGATCAAAATTGGGCACCAGATTCGTGGCCGGTCCGCCGTTCACGTCGACCTTCCATACCGATACGGTCTCGTCTGTCAGCAAATCGCCCCGCGAAGCGAGGAAGACCACTTGCTGACTATCCGGGCTGAACGTAGGAAGCATCGTCATCCCTTGTCCGGAAAAGATGGTTCGAGTTTCGCCTGTGGACACGTCAGTGAGAAACAAATCCTGTATGAACACCAGGGTTTCATCCGTATGCGCGGCCGTAAAGGCCAACCAGCGTCCGTCGGGCGACACGGCCGACGTCAGGATGGCGCCGGGGCGAGAGAGGATGCGGCGATGCAGCGCGCCATCCAGGGATACGTTCCAAACCTCCGTAGTGACCGGATCAACCAAACCCGAGCCGTCGGCCTTATACCGTGCGGCCGTATACACTCGGATGCCGCTCTTGCTCTCGTCCACGCGCACGCGGGACACAAACAGGGACTGTCCGTCGGGCGACCAGTGCAGGACCTCGCCCAACACCTGTTGTTCGAATAGGACTTGGATGTCCAAGCCGTCGGATGGCCCGTCATCCGCCTGGGCCATGATGTCTTCGAGATTCGCCACCCCAACGTGGCTCAGCTTGTCGTGGTCAGCCAACCAAGCGACGCGGGTGCCGTCTGGCGACAGAGCCAACCCCCGTGCGTTGTCGCCCGGATCCTGCAGTACACCGGTCTTTTTACGAGACAAGTCGGTTGCATGAATGCTGCGCTGATAGCGGTCCTTCTGCTCTACGGCCTGTTCGACGAAATAGGCGGCCACACGGCCATCTTTGGTGATGAGCGGGTCATGAATGGTCTTCAATCTCCAGTAATCCTCTGCTTGAACGGGACGCTTGACTTGTTCAGTTGCCATATGTTCACCTCTTCATAACGACATCGGAAAGCTCCGGTCTAGAACCGAGGGCTTTTGTGGAAGTTCTTCACAGGGGTTCCAAATCCATTCTAATGGGAGAATCTCTCTCCGGGAACAGGTCCATCCGTTGCGGGACCAAAGGAGGTCCAATGAGGTAGTCATGGTCTCTCCATGACCGCCTCGCTTAGCTCCCTCGGGTCGCGGCCATGTTGCGCAATTGCCAGCGCGCCTCCGCCACGTCTTTGACGTGCCCCATATCGCTGGCAGAGACCAACACAATCAGGTACACAAAGATGCTTACCGCCCGCGCGGTCCTCCAAAGCCGTTCGTCGAAGGCACCGATCCGGGTCCGAAAAATCTCCTGCCCGGCCGGGGGGAAATATCCCGCCGCGAACATCCAATCTTCGGCCCAATGACCTAGATGGAGGTCTCCCCAGTCTACCACCCCGGCCAATTCACCGCCTGGCTCCAACAATACATTTTTGAAGTTCAGGTCACCATGCACCAAAACCGGACAATCCAGCGACAGAGGTGGGGCTTCGGCCTGCCTGAACTCGCTCACCCACGCGGCGTCAGCATCAGCTAGTCCCCGGACCACGGCCGCACTTAACCACACCTCGAACCGTTCTTTTAGCCGTCCGATGTCCAGGCGCCCCAAAGTCGGTTCCCCTGCTCCCCAGGCGCTTGCCTCGCTGGCCTCGACCGTTTGCAGCGCCTGCAGAAAATCCGCCAACTGCCCTGCGGAGGCGGAACGCTTGCCGGGATCCAAAGGTGTCACGGCCACGGGTGCTCCCTGAACGGCGCTGTACCCAAAAAACGGCCAGGGATAGCGAGGGCTAGGAACCCCGAAGAAGACTGGCTGAGGAATGGGTCGTGGCAAACGCGGGGCTAGTCGGGGCAGGATGGCCATCTCCCGCTCCATTAGCGGGACCGCGATGCGGCGGCGGGGAAATCGGAAGAGCCAGTCACCCACACGGTAAATCCAGTTGTCCCATCCCTCGCCGAACGCGATTGCGTCTTCGGCCTCTAGATCGGGGAACTGATCGGCAATTGACCGGCGCGCCAAATGCGCACTGGCAATCAGATCTGCGTCATATTGGGGGCGTCCACCGTGCTTCATTAAAGTGCGGGCGATTCGAGAGCGCCTAACGCCCTGGTGGACATTGGGCATTCGAAAGGAATTCCGCCGATTAAAGCGTTCTCCATGCGTTTTCACCAAACCTATACTACCATGCACTATCGTCGGCTGACAGGTGGCCCCCCAGCATCGCACTAGCGCCACATCGCATAGGCCTCGAGGATTTGAATCGTTGATGGCTGGTTGGGTTGAAGACATTGGGGCAGGTAATTGTAATCGGGGGGACCGTTGAGCGGTCCGGAAACCGTCCCGCGATTTCCGGACAAGGTAATTTGAATATCAAGGGGTCCGGGGGCCGGGCCGCACCAGTTGCCCCAGTAGAGGACCAGGTCGGCAGCATTCTGGGCGTGCGGCTTGAGCAAAACGGAGGACGCCTGAAGATTTGATGGATCTGGGATAAGTGTCGTGGTGAGCGCTTTTCCGCCCCGGGGAAGCAAACGCGCGGACACGGGCAGGCCCTCAAGCACGCAAGCCGCAGTCCCTTGGTTGCGCAATAGGACGTCCATGTGCGCCCCCATATTCTCCCCCTCCCTCCCTCCTTGGACGGACAGGTTATTGGCCGTGCACGCGGATTCCACCACCGCATCGGCAGAGGACTGACGCTGGCGCGTCACCGGTGGATGCGAGCCCTTCCCGAGAGCCGCCGGGGCGGCCGATCCACAGCCGGAGATGATGGTTGCCATGCCCATCGCGGCGATGACGAGTATTCCGCGGGTTCGGGAATAGTCCTTCCAACACGTGCTCTTCCGGGACCTCCCTGGCTTCATTCCGGCATTCCCTCCCCTGTCCCGCACAGGGACTGGCGACATCTTGCACGCGGCGTCCCCAGCCCATGGATCAAAGACCTTATGACTGAGACAACGCCAGCCAAGGGTTTATGGTCACCGCCCAGTGAAGGCCCGGTTACTCGCTTCTTTTAGTGCTGCCCCAAGGAGTCTTCCGAAAACCGAGCGGACACCATTCCCATCCCCTTTGGGGGATATCTCACCCATTGCCGCAATACTGTGGTATAGATGCTATCGCCTTCGGCGGAGGAAGGAGTACCCAGTGCGTTGGCTGTGCACGCATTTCGTGAGCGCGATGAAGTGGCGGGTCATGCGCGTGTTGAGATTCTGTCCCGCCTCAGTTCAAGCCACACTCGTTTGGCTGGCGGCTCCTAAGTTCCTCATTACGGTCGCTGTCGTAATACTTCGGGACAATCGTGTCTTCTTAGCCAGACACCGCGATAGAGCACGACATCCGCTTGGGGTCATCACGGGCTTTGTCGAGCATGGAGAAACGCCCTACCAGGCTGCCGTGCGTGAGCTCACGCAAGAAACCGGTCATCAGGAGTTTGACATCGACGCTCTGAAATTGGTGAAGATGCACTTTGTTGAGGCGCGGAAGTTGGAGGTGGTTTTCGGTCTGCCGGCTCCTGCGGGCTTTCCTCAGGAAGTGGGCCCGTCCCTGGACAACGAGATTGAAAATGGCATGTGGTATGGCCTGGGCGAACTCCCCCCAGGGGTGACTCCGCAGCAGCGGCTCATCATCGAAGAAGCCGTCAGCGCGCTTAGGCCGATTCATATTCCGTAGCCGTTCAAAACCGGGGTCAACTCGCACCGGATGTCGTGTCCGATTCGTCCCCGGCGATCGATAGCATGAAGAACCCTCTCTGGACCGGAGAGCCACCACCGAGGACCGGAAGTGGGAAAGCGCGTCTACCGACGGATTTTCCAAGACCACCCAATTCGCCCTCGGTGCGCACTGGGAGCTGCTCGGCCATTAGGTTGTGTGAGAGCTGTTTGAACACCTTTTCATGGCGCGTCATCCCGCATCCGAGGGCGGCGACCAACACGCCAACCTTTCCAGCGCAATAGAGCGCCATCACCTGCTTTTGCCGGTCCAAAATGTTCTGTCTGGTCGTGACTCGATGCGCGAGCATAAGCGATGAGTTCATCCGGAGAGAACCTGCCGTCTTTATCCCATGGACGAAACGTCGATGGGATGATGTCTAAAAATTCATCCAGAATTCCGACAAGCTTTCCCCATAGAGCGACGTCAAGAGAGTATGAAAACCCCGCTATTCTATCCCCAAAGCCTGTGGCTCGACGGCCGGAACCCGCGAAGGCGCCGTCTCTGGCAGCGTAAGGGCGGTCAATAAGGCCCCCAACAGTGCGACCGCGGCAAACACGAGGATGGTTTCCCCGAGACCTGACTCGCGTCCGAAGAAACCAAACAGCAACACACCGAAGACGCCGCCAAGCCGCCCCACCATTTCGCTTTCACCCTGACCGGTGCTCCGAATAGCCGTTGAGAACCGTTCGGAGGTCGTGATGACCGTCGTCTTATCCGGACCCATGGCCCCAAACGCCAGCGCCACCGCCAGAAGCGTGCCCGCGACCCAGAACGGCATTCGGTAGCCGAGCAACACGGCCACCCCTAATGGCAAGAGGGCAAGTCCCCGACCAAGAAATCCGGCTAGTTGGAGGGGGCGACGGCCCCACGCGTCAATCACGTAAACAGTCAGGACCCCCGCCCCCAAGCTCAAGAGCTTGACCAGGATGGATGTTGTCCCGCTCTGGCTGGCGGTTTCATTCCACAACAGCGAGATGATGACCGGCAAGAACAGCGTCAAGCCCTGACCGGTGACCTGATGGAGGAACCAAAGGATGGCTGAGGATCCTGCGGTCTTCAACTCCTTCAATCGGAGCACCCGACGACCAACTCCGGCGAACGACTGCAGCCGTTCCTTCCTCCATGGTTCTGATTCCGGCAAGGCTCGCCGTCCCAGAAGAACTGCGGCGCCCAGAACCGCCCCTACAGCCAGCACCCAACGGAATCCATCCGCGCCTTGGCTGATCAAATATGACCCGACCCCATACGCCAGCACCTGGCCCACATCGTTGATTAACAGAACGAAGGCCATAGTAGCCCCGCGCTTCATGGGTTGTACTGTTTCCAGCAGGTATGGGAATGCCACCGCAAAGTCCGCCCCGATCCCGAGACCCATGACTGTCCGCCAGAGAAGGAGGCTGTCGTAGCCCGTGGCCAGCGCCGCCAGGCCGGCTGCCACGACAAAGGCACCGAAGTCCACCATTAACAGCCGTCGGCGACCGAACCGGTCGGCAAATAGACCCGCAGCGAGACTGCCGATGACCGAGCCGACCAGGGGCGCTGCCGTGAGATTGGCCGTCTCACGGACACTGAGATCCCAGGCATGCTTCAGGTGCACGAGCACCACCGAGATGGCCGTCACGTCATAACTGGCGGCAAGGAGTCCCAGTGCCGCCATCCAGGCAGCGGTAGTCATGGTAACCTTTCTCTTCACAGGATTCCCCCCTAGTCCGCCAATTCGACGAGGCTCGCGCGAATCCCTCTCTTACGATGTCCGACCTTAGGGCTGGGTGCCAAAAAGCAGGTGCCTAGTCTCGACACCAACCGCTCGACCAGCAGTGAGACGGGCGCAGAGAGGGTCTCCCGCGATGTCGCGGGCCTATTTCTCGACGCTGCTTGGCATCTCCCGCCATCCTCGTCAAGAAGTCTTTACCGTGGTGGCGGTCTCTCGAGCCTCGCGCCGAAGTGCCAAGGAACAATATTCACTTGCGGGAACTCTTCGGCACGAGCCCTTGCCATCTGTGACGGTAACGCTCTCTGCGGACGCGGCGCGTCGCCAAAGGGGGGGGGGTGGGTCGACGGCTCCATGGGGGCTGGCGGGCGCTGAACGGCCGGCTCGTTGTCCTGACAACATGGCAGCCGTTTCAGGGACCACCCCATCCATCGTGATGCATCAGATTCGCAAAACCCCTTGGAATACCGTTCGGAATATTCCAAGCCTGGTGAAAAAGCTGAAGCTGGGGCCGGCACAAGGTGAATATCCATAAAGAGTTGGAAATACTGGCGCGCGTGGGACTCAACAGCGCCATCGCCGGGGCGAAGGGATTACAGGGATTCGATGGGATTGTGCGACACCAGTCTCCATTGAGAGAAGCGGACGCGCCATCATTAAGCCTGTCCGAATAATGCTTCGGGGGAAGCGCGCAGCCATGATGGCAGATCCGGCCGGCCTTCCCATTGAGCTATGAAGGGTGAATTCCCCGTTGATCCCGCCACGCCCCATCCGCAGAATCGGGTCCCCGTGACGGAAGATGTCAACCGCGGGCCCCGATTCCACGCTGTTGCCGGAAGACGAGGCTCCCAGGGCTGGGCTTGGAGGCTAAAGCACTATCTGGTAGAGACTGACTTCCGTCCTCATGCCGTTTCCGTCTTGACCGCTATGGGCCCTCCGAAAATCGTCACTCTTGGCCCATGCGTGAAACGTCTCCTCAGAGTCCCACACAATGCGCACCATGTAGTGGCCGCCGTCCTCGGATTTCAATAAGTGGAACTCTCTGAACCCGGCAACGTGGGCCATGCGATGACCCGCTCCCGAAAAAGCTGACTCCAAGTGTCGAGCCTGCTCTTCAGATGCCACCGTGATTTTATTGTGCACCTCAAACATATGAGACACCCCTTTCTCTTCAACCTACATGCCAGTATATCCGGACGGAGTCTATGGCATTGTTCTGGCGACAGTCGCCGCGCCACCGCGGCAGCCATTCTCTTCGGCGCACAGCTGTTCGGAAATATCGTGGACTTGGTTCACTTTTTCCAAACTTGGGGCATCCCGGTGGTGTGCGCGTATTTGGTTGCATTTCCGGTACTGGTTTTGGCCGGGGCCCATATTCGGGGCCGGGGCACCTTGGAGCCCGCGTCCTCTCCTCCGTCTGCCCGATGAGCCTCCATAAGGAAAGGCCGCCACCGCCCGCAGTTGATCCGCGAGCAGGGCGGCCATCGCTTCTCGGCAGACTATCCCTGCATCGAGGTATTGCCGGGCTGCTTGAATCCAATCTTGAACGGAATCATTCCGGCTTCATAAAGGCCCGGACCGATGATGGGCAGCACCATGAGACCGAGAATGGCCGACGGCAATCCCACCAAAAACAACATGAGAATAAGAGCTGGCATGGGTTTCCCTCCTTTGCCTCGGCGAGGCCATGACTCGAAACAACTTGTAAGTGTAGCTTACCATATTTCGCAGGCGCGCGAAGCTCTCCCAGGACACGCCTCGTCTTTTGCCACTAAGGGGTTGCTTTGCCGGCCATCTTGGCCCGCCACGGCCAGAATCCGAATCGGTTCAGCAGCGCGGTGGCGCTGGGGACCAAGAGCGATCGCACGATCCACGTGTCGGCCAACACGGCGAATGACAATCCGACTGCCATCGTCTTCATGATCTGCAAAGGGCTGATGAGAAGAGCCAGGAAGACCACGACCATAATCATGCCAGCCCCGGTTATCATGGCGCCGGTGGTGGCGACCCCGTGATTGACGGCCTCCCTCAAGCTCTGCCCGTCGCGCATTTTTTCCTGAATGCGGTGCAGCAAGATGACTTCGTAGTCCATGGAAAGGCCGAACAGCAACACGAAAATGAGGGGCGTGATGGAGGAATCCAGCGGCTGTCGCTGGAATCCAAAGAGCCCGTGGTTGGACACGAAGACCAAAAACCCTGCGGTGGCCAATGCAACCAAGCCATCGAAAACGACGCCCAATATGGCCTGCATGACTGACCCGGTGGCTGCCGTCAGCACAACCAACGCGACTAGCAAGGCCGACCCGATGATCCATGGAATCCGGCTCTGCGTCAAAAGATTGAAGTTCCGCAACACGGGTACCAACCCGCCAGCTGCCGCACGGCTTCCCTGAGGAAGCCATCCAGCTAAGTGGCTGTCAATCCGCCCCACCAGCCGACTGGTGCGGGCAGCGTTGGGCCCGCTTTTCGCCGTCACATAAACCACCACCAAGCGCGTGTTGCGAGATGAGGTAAAGTTCTTGAGACCTTTCACCAACGCAGGCGGAACGCGTTCGGGAGTGGAGACCGCCGCTGCCAAAAGCGGGGCCGGTGCCCCAAGGCTGGTCGGCGACGCGACCGACGCCACGTCCGGCAATTTCTCAAGATGCGCCGTCAGTTCCGACACCGCGTCCCAACTGCTGGCAACGCGCGTGGAGTGCGGCAATTGCACCACCACGGCAATGGGCGCAATGCTTCCCGCCCCTTGAATTTGCTGCTGCTTTTCCACGGCCAAGCGCAAAGGATTGTTCACCGGAAGCATGGTGGCCAAATTGGCCGGAGTACTCATTTGGAGCTTGGGGGACAATGTCGCGAACGGGACCAGTATCACCAATCCAGCCAAGATGGACCACAACGGATGGCGCGTGACAAACCGTCCCAGAGCCTTCCACATATGGAAGTCCGGTCGTCGGATGCGTCCCCAATGGAGGCCATGACCCAAGAGCCGCATGATGGGCGGCAAGAGCGTGTGGGTGGCCAACAGCACCGCAAAGATGGCCACCGATCCCCCCAATGCCAAACCTCGCCAATACGCGTCGTTGCCGAGCAGCAAGGTGGCCACCGCTAAGGCAACGGCAATCCCGGAGTAGAGGACCGACCGCCCGGCGTGGCTCATGCTGTCAACGATGGCCGCCTCGAGGTCCCGGCCGTCATCGAGATTTTGCCGAAAGCGGGTGCTGATGAAGAGCGCATAATCAATCCCCACTCCCAGTGCTAGGAAGCTGACAATGTCGGTCAGGAATACCGACAATTGGATGTGCCGGGAAATGATGCTAATGGCCGCCAAGGCTACCTCTGAGCCCGCCAGGGCAATAATCAGGGGAAGACTAACGGACATGACCGACCCAAATACCAACAGCAACAACGCCGCCAAAAACGGCAGCGCGACAATTCCGCTGCGGGCCAATGTCTGCGACACGTCATGGGTGACCTTTTTCCCGATTGCTAACTGTCCAACCTCGGTGACAACCGCATGGCGGTCGCGAAGCGCCGTCTCCAACTGATGCTCCGTCTGGACCGACAACGTGCTCGGGGGCATCAGCAAGCTCTGGTTGTTCCCGATGCGGTGGACGGCACCCGATGGCACGTGGTGCGTTGCAGCGATCCGTTTTGCCGAAGCTTCGCTGAGGTTCTCGATGAGGAGGGGCTTCGTCGAGGGCGCGGGATGCAGGTCGTTGAGGGAATTGGTGGCCCAGGACACCTGACTGTGTGGCTTGTTGAACCCGTTGGTGGTGAGATGCTTTGTGACTTGCGCGGCCAACGGAACGGTGGTGGCCACGAGCAGGATCCACAGGATGAGCATCACCCAGCGGTGCTTCACGGTGAAACGGGTCCATGACGGAATCATTGGTATCGAACCTTTCCTAGAATGAAGTCCCTTGGAATATACCACATTTGTCGGCAAACTCCGTGCTTCGCGCCCCTGCTTCCCCGCCTATGCATCGCTTCCTGCCGGACATCTAACGTGCGTTGCTGCGGGAGGAAGTCAGGCGACCGGTGGCGAAGGAGTGGATGTCCAATCATTCCCGACATTTGCGCTAGGAGGCATAGCATGGCATACACCTATATCTACAACGGCACTCTGATAGACGGAACTGGCAGCCCGCCGGTCGCCAATGGGGCGGTGCTCATCGAGGATGAACTCATTGTCGCTGCGGGCGCGGTAGGTTCCATCACCCCTCCCAACGGCGGCGACGTGACCCGCATTGACGCTCAGGGGGGCACCATTCTCCCTGGATTCATCGACTGCCACGTACACGTGACGGGAGAGGCGTTCGGATCCCAGGATCCCTATGCCAGCCCCTTCACCTATCACGTATTGCGGACGGCGCACTATGCCCAGAAAACCCTCAACGCTGGTGTGACGTCGGTCCGGGATGCCGGCGGAGCGGATCGCGGGGTGCAGCGAGCTATCGATGATGGGACAATACCCGGACCGCGGATGCAGATTTCGGTTGCCATGCTGTCGATTACCGGGGGCCATGGCGACCATCACTCGGCCATGCTGGGGTATGCCCTCAACAACCCCTTGCAAGTGGATGGCGTGTGCGATGGCATTGACGGCGTCCGCAAGAAGGTGCGCGAGGTGATTCGGGCCGGAGCGCAAGTCATTAAGGTGGCGACCTCCGGCGGCGTCATCAGTCCGACCGACAACCCCGAAGATGCCCATTTTACCCTGGCCGAGCTGGAAACCATCGTGGATGAGGCGCGCATGCACGGCGGCATTCGGGCTATGGCGCACGCGCAGGCGGCTCAGGGAATCAAGAACGCGGTGCGCGCTGGCTTCCATTCCATTGAACATGGCATCTACCTTGATGACGAAGCCATCGACCTCATGCTGGAGCATGGAACCTATCTGGTTCCCACCTTGATTGCGCCGCTCTCCGTCTTGAAGGCTGCCGACGAAGGGCTGCGCGTGCCCGCCTACGCCATCGAGAAGACCAAGCGCGTAATTGAAGCCCATCAGGAAAGCGTCTCCAAGGCCAAGAGCGCAGGCGTCAAGATTGCCATGGGCACGGACAGCGGTGTGGGACACCACGGCACCAACCTCGAGGAACTGGCGCTCATGACCGAGATTGGCATGACCCCCATGGACGCTATTGTAGCCAGCACCAAAACATCCGCCACCTGCCTGGGCTGGCAAGATCGGGTCGGCACTCTCGAGGCGGGCAAGCTTGGTGACCTGGTGGTCTTCCAGGGAGACCCGGTGAAGAACATTAAGAGCCTTGCCCAGAACGACAACATTGTGCTGGTTCTCAAAGGCGGACAAACGGTCAAAAACCGCTTATCCCGATAATACGGTGCGGCGCCGGGATGCTGCAGGGACGCCTGCCCGCATCCGGTCGCGCCAATGGCTGGAAGGCGTCGCTTCACCGGGTGCCCAGACCTGACCAGAAAATGGTCAGCTCATGGGAGAGAATGCGAGCGGCCAGGCGGTGCCCGGCCGTGTTCGGATCCCACGTGCCATCCATGTACCGCCGATACGATTGGTGATGGGAGCGCACATAGCGTTTCATGGGACCCAAGACATCGGCCACAAAGACGCGCTGGCTGTGAAATGCCTCGGCCTCCATGGACACTTGATGCCAGAGCCGAGTCTCCGAGGCCGCATCAAACGTGAAGGTCGGGGTCGTCGCCGGGGGACTCACCAGCAGCACAGTATGGTTTGTAGCCACTGCGAGCGCAATTTCGCGATGAATGACCTTCAACATCGCCCCCGTCCGCGTTCCCAAACGCAAGTCGTTTAGAAATCCCCACGCAATCACGACCAATCCCCCTCGGGACGACCGCATCCATACGGGGTAATTGGATGCAATGCGGGCATTGACGACCCGGGCTCCGGGAATCGCCTGGTTTTGAACCAGAAAGTGGACTCCCGCCACGGATCCGTATTGCGCCAAAGCGCGAACCAGGTACCCCTGTCCGCTTTGATCGTGCCATCCCTTGGCGGCGGATCCCCCGATAATGAGTGTTGGAATGGACGCTTCACGGGAGTCAAGCATTCCCGTCAGCGCCGCGCCGGTCACGATGGCCGACAGTCCGGCCGCGGCGACTCGCACTGAATTCCGCACGATATCCCTCCCCTTTTGCGTGGATCCCCACGCGTTGCCAATGACCCTCTAAGAGGCGGTCGCTGCTTTGGAGCCCGTGCCCTCCGTGGCATTGGCGGAGACCACCCGGGCTGCAGGGCGTCTAGCGGTGCCAATAACCCACTCCGAAAACGGCAGCAAGCGGATGGCCGCTACCATAGCAACACTGAGTCCCAGGCCTAGGGACAGCGTCACAGCGGTGTTGACATAGGCATTGAGCGCAATCCCGAGCCATTGCGCCACGTGAAGCCATCCATGCACAAACAGGGGATGAACCAAGTAGATGCCAAAGGACGCGTCAGCGACGAGACTCACGCCCGAGGCGAGGGTGGAACGTTCGGAGCGCATCTTTTCAAACCAAGTTCCCGACGCCAGCAGCATGGCCGTTATCGAAAGGCAGTAGATGGCGCTCATAGGCTGAAACTCGTTCACAGCAGCTTGAGCCCCGAGCCAATGCAGATTGAGAAAAAACATGGCCGTCGCCATCGCCGCCGTGGGCGCAAGGCCATAGGTGAAGTAACGGCGGTGATCGGCCATCCATGCCCCATAGCGGTCCCACTCATATCCCAATGCGCCGCCAATGACAAAGTAGCCGACATATGTGCTGACAAAGAGCGCCGGAGTCCAGGAACGCTCATGAAAATAGCCGCTCATGGTCCACGAAAGCACTTCCCACAGAATCCCCAGGAACCCAAGCCACATGACGCGGCGTCCCGACTTCCTTAACGCCCATACAAGCACGGGCGCCAATAGATACATTTGAAACGTGATAATCAAATAGTACAGATGGCCGTAGCCGGTAAAGAGCACGCGGCTTAAACGCCCGACAAACGGCATAACGGGCCATACCGGCATGGCAAGCGCTAAGAAGAGAATCAGCCACAGCAGATAGGGCGCCCCGGAACTTTTGGCGCGCCGTTTGAAGAATGATGTCCAGCGGGGCGTCCGCTCGCGATATTGATAAGCAATAATGAATCCAGTGACAATCATGAAGCTGACCCGCCCGAATTGGACCAGTACCTGTAGAAGGCGGCCAGCTAAGGGGTCTGCGGGCACCAGGGCAAATCTCACCGAATGCACCATGACCACGGCGGCTATGGTCAGTGCGCGAACCCAGTCCAAGCTGTAGAGATAATTTTTGCGCGAAGTCGACGTCACAATGGTTAACCTCCTCGAAACCGATTCTAGACCCCCTTACTGAGGACTACCTGAACGAACCATGTCTTCAGAAAACCTTTAGAAATGGTGCAAAGGGATGACCCGGGATGACGACACAATTTCGTAACAATTTGGTGGTCTAATCGACTGCAAAGAAGTCTAAAGCCCGCATACGAGGCGAGGAGGCGCAATCAATCGTCATGAGCATGGAATCGGAGGTTCTTCGCGAGATGCCTATGCGGACCATTCAACGGCGGTGCTCCTGCTGCCATCAGCCATTTGACTACCGCTCGGAACAGCGCGAAGGCCGGGTCGATTTGGCAGTGGATGCCGTCTGCCGCCGTTGCTTTCCCGCATGGCTGCGATCCTTTGAAGCCGCGCTGGCCGATCCTAACCCGACCTCTGGCCGGGTGTTCCGAGAAGCGGCTCGTTAGGGGGCTTTGAGTCCTTCCCCTGCCATGTGACCGAGCATGGGGTGGCATCTTTGCCTTTCGGTGCGCTTGGCGTCATAATGGGCTCCAAAGGAGGACGTCTCAATGGCGCTCGAGATTGAAGTGTTTTCAGACTACATATGACCGTTTTGCTTTCTCGGCAATGGCATTGTCGACCGCATCGAACAGGAGTTCCCAGCCTCCGTACGGTGGTACAGTTTTGAAATTCACCCCGAGACCCCGCTTGAGGGGCAATTGATGCCCTCTTTCCCGGGACGGCATGAAATGGCTGACCACCTCCAAGCCCAAGGCGCGCAGTATGGGATCCAGTTTCACTTCCCCGACCGCCTCAGCAACTCCCATCGAGCGCTCCTCGCCAGCGAGTTCGCCCGGGACCAGGGTCGGTTCGGCCAGTTCCACCCCGCCGTATTTTACCGGTACTTCACGTGTGGAGAGGACATCGGCAGTTGGGATGTGCTCCGATTGGCGGCCGAACAGGCCGAACTGGATGGTGACCGGATGGTTCGGGCCGTGGAAAGCGGACGCTACGACGCACGACTCGATGAAGCCCATCAGCTCGGCTCTGCCTTTGGCGTGGATGGAACCCCTACCTTCATCATCAATCGACGCTACAAGATTGTGGGTGCGCAACCCTATGAACTGATTTTTAAGGCTCTGCGCCAAGTGTTGGAATCCTCATCCTAACCGGGGCGGGACGCGGCGTCGAATTTTTATGATATAAAAGAGGCATGACATCATCCCCTCCATCCTCTCTGCTCCACGACTCTGATGTGCGGCGCTACCTCACCGGGCAATTGGCGGCCGAAATCGGATCACGGATCACGCGCGAAGGACTGCCCATTGTCGCTATCGTTGCGGCGTCCGCGTCCGCCCCTGAACTCGCCATTTTGGCCGCGTTGAGCACATTGCCGTCACTCGCGATGGGAAACTGGGCGGGCCACTGGGTGGACAAGTCCCGTCGGCGGCCGGTACTCATTGGGGCGAATTTGGCACGGGCCGCCGTGCTGTTCGCCATCCCTTTGCTCTATGCCCTGCACCGCCTGACCTTCCTTGCCATCGCGGCGGTCACCGTATTGGCTGGTGGGGCGGGGATTGTAACCGCCGTCGCGCGCCACGCCTACCTCCCGTCGCTGGTCGGGCGCACGCGCCTTGAAGAGGGCAACGAACTCGTAGGAACTGCTGAGTCGATTGGCGAGACCACCGGTCCGGGTATCATGGGTCTCCTGATTCAGTGGGTTGGAGGGCCGCTTTCGATTGCCTTTGACGCCCTCTCCAATGTCGCTTCCGCCGTGCTCCTGCTCACCATCGCCCGCCCCGAGGATCGCCCCGAAGCGCCGTCAGAGACGTCCCAAACAAGGGAGGCTCCGCTGTCCCTGGGGGCGGTATGGTCGCGCGTTGGACGCCACCCCATCTTGCGGCCATTGCTGCTCAACGCCGGAGCCACCGCCTTCTTCCGAGGGTTCTTCTCAACCTTGTACGAACTCTACGTATTGAAGACCCTTCATTTGAGTCCGCTGGCGCTGGGTCTCCTGATTACGTTAGGAGGCCTGGGAAGCTTGGTGGGGACCCGATTGCTCCGGCCCGTGCGGCGTCACGTTCGTATGGGGGTCATGATCGGCGGAAGCTTCCTGCTCTATGCCCTCTTGAATTTCGCGGTGCCCGCAGCGCACGGCAGCCGGTGGCTCGCCTTTTCCTTTCTCTTCCTGGCGCAATTCGGGGGGGACCTCTTCGGCACCATTTTCGACATCGGCGCCACCACCGTGGAACAGCAGGTCACTCCCGACCATTGGTTAGGGCGCGTACACGGCACCTTCCGCGCTCTCGGTGGTGGACTGGAGGTGGTGGGCGCCTTGACCGCCGGACCACTGGCTCTATGGCTCTCCGTCCGGTCGACCTTTTGGATCGCAGCGGGCGGATTCCTGGTCTCTGGGCTTTTTTTGATGGCAAAACCCTTGCGGATCCTCGATGCGCCCGCTCCGGAGTTTTGGCAGGGATTTGATGCTTCATAAGGCGCTCGGGGGCGGCTTTACGGAGGTGACAAATGGCGCACCATGGTCAAGGATACGCCGGAGTCGGATCCCACAACTTCAAAGCTCGCGGTAAGGTAGAGGGTGAGCGTCGGCACATTGCGGGCATCGACGCTCAACGACACCCGTTCGAATCCGTGCTCTTGGGCGCGTTTTAAGAGGGTGAGGAGGAGCCTCCGTCCCAAACCCCGGCCTCGGGCTTCGAGGAGGAGCGCCATCCCTATTTCCGGGGTTTCGCTGTCGAGGAAACCGTATCCTGGGGCGTCTCTGGAGAACGTACGCATCCAGGCCGCGCCCTCCCCCTCCCCATGATCTACGGCAACCACCGCGACGTCGCCGTAGCGGCCCCCAAACCCTTCCAGATAGTGGCCGGATGTGCGGATCTCGGAGCAGGTTCCGCGATGGACGCGGCGCGTCAGGCGGGCTATAAATGGATAGAGCATTGCCCATAGAAAGTCTCGGTCACTGGGCCGAAACGAACGAATCTCCACACAACGCCCTCTTTCTTGGGATGTCCCCATGGCGACATTCTTGGATCGCGCGACGTGTCTCAATCAGCGACTGATGCCATCAATCATGGGCGCGCCGGTCAGGATTTGCAGCTCGTCCGGCGTGGCGCCGAACACCGCTCGCGGATGCCCCGCTGCGGCGAATACATGAGAGTACTCCCAGAGCGCGGCATCGAGGATGACTATTGTGCGGTCGTTGTGCCCCAGGGGAGAAACTCCGCCGATCGGGTATCCCGTCGACGCCCGAACCCAGTCCGGCTGGGCTCTCTCCACGCCTTCGCCGAGCCATCGCTCAAGCGATTTCTCATGTACCCGTCGGTCCCCGCGGGTAATCACCACCACCGCACGGCCGGTTGATGAAGCGCGGAACACAATGGACTTGGCGATTTGGGCGGACGCTACGTGCAATGCGTCCGCCGCCTCTTGGGCCGTGTGTGTACTGTCATTCAGGATGCGAACGCGGTCGGCCCATCCTTGGTCCTGCAGCACCGCCCGCACACGCTCCACCGCCTCGGTCATGAACGGTACCCCTTAACGCGAATGAATTGCCATGGCTTGGTCACCTCATCCATGGTATTGGCCATGACATGCTTCACCACCGTGTAATCTTCCAGGGCGTAATGCGACATGTCCTTGCCGAACCCGCTCTGCTTGAATCCCCCGTGCGGCATCTCCGACACTATCGTAATATGGTCGTTGATCCACACCGTGCCCGCCTGAATCCGAGCCGCCACCCGCTCGGCCCGCTTGACATCTCGCGTCCAGACGGAGGCCGCCAAACCGTATACGGTATCATTGGCCAGCTTGACGGCTTGGTCTTCTCCATGGAACGACAACACGACCACCACCGGCCCGAAGACCTCTTCTTGGACAATGGGCCAACTTTGATCGACGTGGAAAAGCACCGTGGGTGGATAAAAGTATCCGGTGGAGAAGTCCTGCTCAGGATAGCGCTCGCCCCCTACGGCCACCTGCGCCCCCATCTCCTTGGCGACCATCACGTGCTGGACCACCCGCTCTCGCTGAGCGCGCGAGATCAAGGGACCCATCTCGGTTTCAGGGTCCATGGGATTCCCCACGCGAATTTGGTCCACCTGGTCCACAAACCGATCCATGAACGTCCCAAAGATGGAGTCTTCAACGTAGATGCGCGTGGCAGCGGTGCAGTCTTGGCCCGAATTGATGAAGGCGCCGAACAAAGCGCCCTGCACCGCCTCGTCGAGGTCCGCATCCGCAAACACCACAAACGGCGCTTTTCCTCCCAGTTCCATGTGCAATCGCTTGACAGTTGGACTGGCGGCTTGCATGACTGAGATGCCGGTCTGGGTATCTCCGGTGACGGAAATCATGCCAACATCCGGATGCGCGGCAAGGCGCGCACCCACCACCACTCCCGGACCCGTCACCACGTTGAGAACGCCGTCGGGGATCCCTACCTCGCGCGCCGCCTTGGCCATTTGCAGCGCTGTGAGGGGCGTATTGGAGGCGGGTTTCAGCACCATCGTATTGCCGGCCGCAAGGGCCGGCCCAACCTTCCACACGCCCATGTTCAGAGGATAGTTCCAGGGGGCAATCCCCGCGACCACCCCGATTGGCTCACGGCGAATGCGGCTTGTCACACCCTCGCCGTACTCGGCTTGCGCGGCCCCGCCTAGGACGCGCGCGGCGCCAGCAAAATACTTAAGATTGTCAATCGAAAAGGCCACGTCGAAGTTTTCAGACATAAAGATCGGTTTCCCTGTTTGGCGGGTCTCCATGATGGCCAATTCCTTCGCCTGCGCTTCGAGTCGCTGCGCCCAGCGGTAAACCAGCTCGCTTCGCGCAGCCGGCGTCAGGCTTCTCCACCGGGGAAACGCCTTCTTGGCCGCGGCGACGGCCGCGTCGGTCTCCCGGACCCCGAGCGCCGCCACCTCCGCCACAATTTCCTCGGTCGCCGGGTTTACGACCGGAGACCACGCGTCTCCCACGCGCTCATCCCCGTCAATCCATGCTCCGTACCGTTCCACCCTATCGCTCTCCATTTCTTCGTTCAGCGAACTTTGACAATCGCCTTGCCTCGATTGGCTCCGTGGAAAAGCCCGATAAATGCCTCGATCCAGCGGTCGAACCCTTCCGTGATGGTTTCCTCGACAATCAGTTTTCCTTCGCTGTACCACCTGCCCAATTGCGCCAGCGCGGCGGGATAGTCGCGCTCATGATCCCCAATGATGAATCCGCTCGCTTCCGCGCGCGAGATGAGCAAGTCGGCGAACAAAGGGCGGCTGGTGGTCGCCTCCAGCTGATTGTAGGACGAAATCTGGCCGCAGATGGCTATCCGGGCGTGTGGGTTCAGGTATCGCATGACTCGGTCGGTCACGGGCCCTCCGACATTGTCAAAATAGACGTCCACCCCCGCCTCCAATGCGTCCCGCAGATGGTCCGGGAACCGAGGGTCTTGATAGTTGACCGCCGCATCAAACCCCACGGCTCGCGTCAGCCACTCGCACTTTTCTTGGGTTCCTGCAATTCCCACCGTCCTCAGCCCCAGTATCCGGCCGATTTGGCCCACGATGCTCCCGACCGAACCCGCAGCGCCGGAGACCACCAATTGCTCACTGGCGACGGGTCGACCGAATTTGGTGAGGCCAATGTAGGCCGTCAAGCCGGTAAGTCCCAGCACATGCAAGGCGGCCGTCGGCGGCAACGCCGGGTCGAGACGGCGAACCGCACGACGCGCGACACGGGCAAATTCTCCCCATTGCCAGACCCCAAACACCCAGTCGCCACGGTGGAGGTCGGTACTGCCCGGATCTGCGACTTGGCCCACCATGCCGCCCTGCATGGGGGTATCGAGGGCAAATGGGGCGGCATAGGACTTGCCTTCCGACATGCGACCGCGCATGTACGGATCAACCGAGGCGTACACGCTCTCGACCAGCAACTGGTCTGCCTCTTCGAGCGGCGGGATCGATTCGTTGCGCACTTCGAAGGATGCCGCCGTCACCATGCCGACCGGCCGCTTCACAAAGTATACGACGCGATTTTCTGGCACGTTTGCGCCTCCTCTCTGGTCCCTGTACTTCGGGATGCGATTCTGGTTTCCCTGCTCCTCGAATGGAGCACAAGAAGATTGTGCCCAGCTTTCCCATATGGTTAGATACGGATAAAGAATGACTGGGAGGAATGCTCATGTTGGCTGTTGGAGAATCAGTCAGTGAAACCTATCTCGTGGATGCCGATCTCGTCCAAAGGTTTGCCGACGCGGTAAGCGACTTCAATCCGCTTCATCTCGACCCTGAAGCGGCCGCGGCGTCGCGGTTCGGCCGCCCGATTGCGCACGGAACTCTCATCATGAGCTTCATCTCCGGACTCCTTGGGCAGCGTCTTCCCGGCCCCGGCAGTGTCTATTTGGTTCAGCACAGCGAGTTTCGCGCGCCTGTCTATGTTGGGGACCGGGTGACCGTGTCCGTTACCGTAGAGCAGGTGTACGGAAGCGGCGTTGCGCGACTGTCCCATGAGGCGCGGGTGGGTGATCGCTTGGCGGTCAGCGGCTATTCCGATGTTCTCTTGGCGCCAAAAGAACGGGGCGACAGCCGTTCGTGAGGGCATTGCCACAGGTCCGGCTTCGCCCAGTCCAGCTGCCAGAGGATATTGAAGTCGCCTATCCATGGTATCAGGAGCCCGTTGTGCTCGACGGCGCCGAAGGACCCAACGCGGCGCCGTTTACCCGTGAGCGCATCGCCCGCATGTATCAATACTTGGCTTCGATTGGCCGCGTGTACATTATCGAGGTGCGTGAGGGCGAGTCCTATACCCCGGTCGGAGACGTCGCCCTGTCAGAGCGCATGATCCCCATCGTCATCGGGGATGCTCGCTGGCGCGGGCGCGGCGTCGGGACAGCGGCGCTCCAGGAGGTGCTTGAACTCGCCCGGCGTCTCGGATTCTCTCGCCTTACCGCGCATAGGATTTTCCTGGGCAATCAGGCCAGCGAGAGACTGTTCGCACGCGTGGGATTCCGCCGCGACCGGACCGGTGTTGACGATGAGGGCCATGGATATGGGGTGTGGGTTCTAGACCTGAGAGACCCCTAGATTCGCGCTAACCGGGCCGCGCGCGCAAAGAACAGCGGGGCCCGGTTCAGGGCCCCGGAGCGAACCGGCGCCCGATTTAGAGGTTCTGCTTCACAACAATGGAGTTAATGACGTTGGCTGCCAGATCCACCCGGTCGGCGGCGTTGGACAGATGCCGATAGACTTCCCGCATTTTGATGAGGTAGTGGACTGGGGTTTCGGGCGAAAAGTGCGCTATGGCCTTGCGGTACAAGCCTTCCATCTTGTTCTCGAATGATTTGGCGACCATCGCCCCGCGATTGGCAGCCAGGCCGTCCTGGTTGATCACGGCCACAGCCTCGGCCAGGGCCTGCACCGCATCATAGAGAGTCCGCACCATATCCCGAATGAATTGATCGGGCTCGACCTCGTAGAGGCGAATCTCCTTGATGGTGTTCTCCGCATAGTCGGCAATGTCATCAATGGCCCGCGACAGTTCATTAATGTCCTCGCGATCAAAAGGCGTGACAAAGGTTTGACTCAATCGCTCCATCAATTCGAGCCGCGCGGCGTCGGCCCGATGTTCCTGCTCTCCCGCCTCCTCGGCGATTCGCTCGCGGTCATCCCGCTCTTCGGCGGCGATATACTCCAGAACGGCCTCCACGACCGCCAACGTTTCCTCCAACTGCCGAGACAATAATTGCGGAAAACTGTCGCTCGATCCCGTCAAAATATCACGCCAACGCACTATGCGCCACCTCACTTTCATCCTCAAAGAATTCGCATCAATCGTATAGCTCCCATGGTAGCCATACCCATGGCCACTGCCAGTGGCAATGTCAGGGCCCACACTTTGAAAAACTTGCCCACCGTGTTCCACCGCACTTGGTAAGGATGAAGCGCCGTGCCCGTCCCAAAGAGACTTCCATCGGTGGTTTGCGTGGTGCTGACCGGGAGCCCCAAAAAAGCCGCCGCTCCGACGGTCACCGCGGCGCCAAGCTGTGTGCTGACAGCAGCCATGTCCCGCAGGCGAAACACATGACCGCTGACGGTCTTGGCAATGCGGAGCCCGCCGGCAAAAAAGCCGGTCATCCAGAAGATCCATGGCAGGAAAATGGCCCACCAGGTTACTTGGTAATGGGACTGGTGCTGTATCAGCATCAACAGGACAGCCGTAAGACCTATCGCCTTTTCCTGGTCATTGGCGCCATACGCCAGCCCTTGCAACGCGATGGTGACCACCTGCGCCCGTCCACCGGAAAACCCCACTTTCGGGAACTTTCGCATCAACATCCACAGCAGAGTGGATAGGACAAACGCGACCCCAAAGCCGACCAGAACCGACCCTACCAATCCCACCGAGACTTTGATGATGCCTGGCCATTCAATCCAACCGGCACGTCCCGCCGCCACTACCGTGCCCACCATCCCGCCCGCCAACGCCATCGTGGTGCTGGTGGGAATGGAGAGACGCCATGTTACGCCGAGGGTCAACACCGCTGACAACAACGAGAGGGCCAGCACCGTATGGCCTGCGACATGAAAGTTGACAATCTCCACGGCTATCGTGTGGGACACTCGGGTGCCGAACAGGAGCGGTCCCGCCAAAATGCTGACGAGCAACAAGGCGACCGAAACCCGCGGCCGGACACTGTTGGAGCTCAAATAGGTGCCAATCAGGTTTCCCCCGTCGTTGACGCCCGAAATTCCCGTAAAAGCCATGATGAACAGCAAAATGACGACTTCGACGACGGTCAGTCCCGTTCCCCTCCCTTAACATAACCTTCATGTGATTTTAACACAATCTTAACAATCGTACGATCCATTGTATCTCTATTCTTTTCCTCTATGCCCGTAATAGTGCAAAAAAAAATCCCCAACCGCAGTTGAGGACTTTTTACGGGATTACTCTGGATCCGATTCCTCTTCGCCCAATTCATCTTCCCAGTCGCCCGCGTGATACGCTGTCATCCGCCGCGGGGTCTCGGGTTCCTCCGGTTCTTGAGGCACTGCCTCGACGGCCGCCTCGAGGCCGCCTTCGGCGTCGGCGTCGCGCTTCGACAACGAGATGCGCTTGCGTTCGGGGTCCACCTGAAGGACCTTGACAGCGATTTCCTCGCCGATCTGTACCACCTCGGATGGGTTGGTGACCCGGTAATCGGCTAGTTGCGAGATGTGTACCAGACCGTCGATGCCGGGCTCCAATTGCACAAACACGCCGAACGTCGCCAAGCGTACAACCTGACCGCGGTAGATGCGCCCTTCCTCGTAGCGTTCGGCTGCCTTTTCCCAAGGACTGCCTTCGACTTGGCGAAGGCCCAGCGAAATCTTACCCTTTTCCGGGTTCAGGCGGATGACCTTAACGCGGATGGGCTGGCCCACTTCCAACAGCTCAGACGGGTGGTTGATGCGCGTCCACGACATCTCGCTGATGTGCAAGAGTCCATCAACGCCCCCGAGGTCGACAAAGGCCCCAAATTCGGTAATGCTTTTCACGGTACCGTCCCAGACTTGCCCTTCGGAAATCTTGGACCATATTTCTTCCTGTTTGGCTTTGGTCTCCTCGGCGAGCACATCTTTCCGGGAGAGAATGGCGCGCCGCTTGTGGCGATCCAATTCGACCACCCGAACGCGCACCGTTTCGCCGAGAAATGGTTCCAAGTCGTGTACAAATCCGGGGGCGATCAAGGACGCAGGGACAAATCCGCGCAATCCGACATCCACCACCAAACCGCCCTTCACGACCTCAACCACCGGCGCATCCAGCACCTCGTTTTTGCTGCGGGCTTCTTCCAGACGTTCCCATGCGAGCTCTTCATCCGCCCGCCGCTTGGACAGCTTCAGCGCGCCCTCCTCGCCTTCGTGGCCAACCACATAGACTGAAATGACGTCACCCAACTGCACGACATCTTCCGCCCGATCCACTCGCCGATGGCTGAGATCGCGCAGATGGATGATTCCCTCGGATTTGGCTCCCACGTCGACCAACACGCCATCTTGAGAGATGTGTACGACTTTGCCTTGGAGAATGTCTCCGGGCCGCGCGTCCCCAGTAGGGCCGTAGGCCAGAGATTCCTCCATATTCATCGCTTCTTCCATCTCGTTGCCTGCCGCGTGCGGGGCGCCTTCCTGATCCTTATGTTCATCCATCATTGCGACCTCCCAAGTTCCATTCCCAAACAGCCGGGGAAGGCTATTCCCTCCCATCTTACAACGGATTCAAGGAATATCCAACCATTTCATCCAAAAAGGACGACAGAAAGCCCCAGCGCCGGAAATTTTTGCCGGGCTCGGGCGGAGGTTGGGAATAAGCGAGTGAGGCCCCTAGAAGGAATTCCGACGGTCCAGGGCTTCCCCTTCTTGCACCAGACTCCGAATTTTTTCCATCACCAAGGTCTGGGCTTCCTTTTTCGGCATGTCGGCCGGGATGTCAAACGGTTTCCCAATGACGTAGCGGATGGTTCGCCGAAAACCATACCGCCCGCTAATTCCAATCGGCACCAATTGACAGTGGGTCTTTTGGGCCAAGTACACCACGCCGGAGCGTGCTTCCTGCAGATCCCCAGTCTCGGTGCGATGCCCTTCCGGGAACATGAGGATAACCTCGCCCTTCTGCAGAATCTCCAGCGAGTGCCGGATGGCCTGCCGGTCTGGGCGGCCCCGGCGCACCGGATAGGCCTGAACGTACTTGAAGATCCAGGGCAGGACAGGATACGAGAAGAGTTCGACCTTGGTCATGAAGTGAACGGGCCGCGGCATGAGGGAGCCGGCCATCGGCGGGTCAAATCCGCTGCGGTGATTGGCAATCACGATAGCGGAGCCCTCCATTGGCACGTTCTCCAGCCCGTAAACCCGTATGCGAAAGTACAAGGAGAAGACCACACGAACAAGCCAGTATAGACCCCAGTATGCGCGCATTATGCGAGGCGTTGGCGGCACAGATCCAGCATGTGCGCCACGACCTCCTCAACCTCCATATCGGTAGTGTCAATCAGTATCGCATCCTCCGCCTTGGACAACGGGGCATAGGGTCGGCTTGAATCCAAGAGGTCACGGTGCTCGATTTCTTCCCGAATGCGATCGCGCGACACGTCGAAGCCCATCCTGACCAGCTCGCGATAGCGTCTGTCGGCTCGGGCATCGAGCGACGCCGTCAGGAAAAACTTGACCTCGGCATGAGGAAGGACAAAGGTGCCGATATCCCGACCATCCATGACCACGCCGCCGTGGTGCGCCAACTCCCGCTGCCGCGCCACCATGTCGCTCCGGACCGAGGCGAACCCCGCAACCTGCGCCACGCTGGCATTCACTTCCGGGGTTCGGAGGTCGTCCGTCACGTCGTGGCCGTCCAAAATGACGCGAACCTTGCCTCCGGGCGCCGGATAGAGATCAATGGCGGTGTCTCCCAACAGCAACGCCAAGGCTTCCTCATCGCGAAGGTCCGTGCCCTGTCGAAGCGCCTTATAGGCCAATGCCCGATACATTGCGCCGGTATCGAGGTACAGAAAACCCAGAGCATCCGCCAATTGCCGGGCTACGGTGCTTTTGCCGGCCCCTGCAGGACCGTCTACCGCAATAGCCGCACGAGTCGGCCTCTTATCCACGGGGATTCACGTCAGAATTCAAGTCTTCCCGCAGCACCACAGCGCCGCCTAGATAGACGTGATGCACGTCGCGCGGAGAACGGCTGGTTTCCGCATGCATCAACACCCGGATGGTTTTTGGGAGACCATGGGGAACATCGAGCTCGCGCATGCAAATGACCGGGACAAACTGCCAGCCAATGCGCCGAGCCGCTTCCGCCGGAAACGTGGCCCGCAGATCCGGCGACAGCGTGAAACAAATGCTGGCCATATCGTCTGGGTCAAGCTGGTTTTGTTCAGCCATGGCGCGGAGCAGCTCGCCCGTCCGTTCTAAAATTTCGTCTGCGTCATCGCGATCCACAGTGGTCGCGCCCCGTATTCCCCGTATCACGTCGTCCAGCCTCTCTCTCTGGCAAATTACCGTTGGTCGTTTTGCGCATCCATGCGGATCTTGTCCTGACACACATTGCAAATATATGCGGGATCGTTCTCCGACTTGAGACGTTCGTACTCCTCAGTCCAAGTCGGGACCTCCACCGACCTCCCGCACACATGGCACTTCATTTCCACAGAAAGTCCTCCCTTTGTTTGAGAAATCCTCCCGTCTATCTTTCCCATTGTGCCGAGATTGTGAGGCACTTTCAAGAGGGAGGGGGGCATTTGGTACAATACTCGGAGAATACCATGAGTCCTCGAGAGGAGCACACCGGTGCACCCGGAAACTGCCGCTATTCAGAACCTGTTGGATCGTCTCCCGGACCGCCTGCGCCAAAGGGCTCGAGATTACCTGACCGAAGATCGTCTCCGCCGCCGAATGCGGATCGGGATGCACCTCTATGCGGCCGAGCTGCGCGGCTATGAGGATGTGCACCACCCCTCCATCCGTGCGGTGCGGGGCGAATGGCGCTATCATTGCAGCTGCGGCCGACGCCAGATGCCCTGCCCGCACGTGGCCGCTTTACTCGTCGATCTGACTACGCCAAAAATCCGGTACCCCGAAGCGCCGTGGGCTTTGGCGGTGGAGCATCACGCTGCGGTTGCCGACTGGTTGACCGAACAACCCTTTCCCTGGCAAGCGGTCCCTGAGGATATCCCGCCATGGCGGCTCCCCTTCAGTGAATCCGCATTCCGCCGAACGGTCCCACTTCTCGAGCGTTCCGATCCACGCGCCCCTCTGGCGCAAGATGGGGCTGCCGCCCTGTGGGCCGAGGCCGATGACACTTGGATTCAAGAACCCTCCGTGCTGGAGCGGTACTACGCCTGGCTCGAGCCCCGCTTGGAACGGCCCCTGAGGGATCTGGCGCCGTGGGTGACGCTGCAATGGATGCAACCCGACCTGCCGATGGCGCGTGTTTGGATGAGCGCCGCGGCGACTGCCTCGACACCCTTGGAGCCCATGTTGCGGCGCCTGTTTGAGGGGCAAGCGCTCCATGAGCCGACAGATGGCCGAATCCGCTCGTTGCTGGCTGCCATCACCGTCATCGCGCCGCATGGAGCATCGTCCTTGTGGGATGCGTTCCGCGCCGTCGATCCGCACCATCTGTTTGAAGCCGATGCGCTCTATTTGAGGGGCTATCAGGCGGAGGCCGTGGCGCTCCTCGAACGCGAACTGCCCGAGCCTCCCGAACCGCGCCGACTGGCGCGGGAACGCCTGGTTCGCTGGCTGCCCCCAAAAGAGAGCCTTCCTCACCGGCTCGCCTTGGCCTGGGACACGGGATCGACCACGATCCTCGATCCGGTGCGCTCTCTCATCAGCGACTCCGAGTGGAGCGACATCATCCGTGCATTGTCGGAGCGTTCTCCATCCGAACCGTAAGACCATTGTCCAGAGTCAGGCCGGGGATTCGTCCCCGTTTTGCCACCGGCTTGCCGTTCACCATCTTTAAGTCCATCGTCATATCCAATGGCGGCGCCGCCGCGATGTAACTCCCGACGCCGAATCCGGTGACCCCGGCATCTTTCAAGGCGGGGATCCGGTCGGGTGAGAGGCCGCCAGACACAAAGACGCCAACCTCGGGGTATCCGGCCTGGGACAGTCTGGCCTTCACTTCGCGTACCAGTCCCGCGGTCACTCCGCCGCGTTCCCTAGGAGTGTCCAGACGAATGGCCGCCAGCTTTTGTCCTAAGGCTGCTGCCACACGAATAGCCTCCTCGGCCTCGTCCTTGAACGTGTCGACCAGCACCACGCGGGGAGCGTCCTCCGGCATCACCGCGTCATAGGCTTCGGCCGCGGCCACCGTATCCCCCACCATCAACAGCAGCGCATGGGGCATAGTGCCTGAGGGCACCTCGCCAGCTTGGCGGGCACCTAAGATGCTGCTGGCGCCCTGTGCTCCGCCCACCAGTGCGGCCCGGTCCATCACCGAAGCGACCGCGGGATGGACGTGTCGAGCCCCGAAAGAAAACACCGGAATGGGCGCAGCGATTTCGACGACTTCTCGAGCTCGGGTGGCCCATCCGGATGAGGAGGCTAAAATGCCGAGAATGGCTGTCTCATAAAGTCCGAAGTCACCGTATCGCCCGTGAATCCGCATGACCACCTCTTTAGGGGCCACCGCGCGCCCTTCGGGCAGCGCCTCCACGGTAATGGGGAGGGGCTCAAGAAGCGCCAGCGTCTCATCGACACCCGCCAGCACTCCCGCGTGGTTGGCGAAGACTTCTGCAGTTACTGGCAGTTGGCTTAAGGACAGATGGTCGAGAATCTGTTGGGTGCCGACAAAGTACACATCAGCGGTCAGTCCTGCGCGGATTTCTTCCGGCGTTGCGGACCGGAGACCCCGATCGGGGGGCTGGTACTCCTTCACGGCGGTAATGTTCTGCACGACCTGTGTCAGCGCCTCTTGCGATGGCTGCATTCCTCTTTCCAGTCCTTTCTCGTCCTTGATGCACCAGTTCCTTCAGTTCACGCACTTCTCGATTCGATAAGGGGCGGGACCGGCCCGCCTCCAAACCTTCCAGCCGGATGTTGCCAAACTGGGTGCGGGTCAACTGCTGCACCGGGTGCCCAATACTGTCAAAAATTCGGCGTACTTCCCGCTTCCGTCCCTCGTGCAACGTGATGCGCAGAAGGGCTCGGCCCTCGCTCTTGCGGACCAACACCACTTCATCGGGCTTTGCTGGTCCATCTTCGAGTTCAATCCCATGCCGCATCCGTTCCAGATGGGACTTGCGGGGGATGCCTTCCACCCACACTTCGTATACCTTCTTGATGCCGCTGGACGGGTGCATGAGGGCATGGGCCAGTTTCCCGTCATTGGTGAGCAAGATGAGTCCTTCACTATCACGATCCAGGCGCCCAACAGGAAAGAGCCGCCCAAACTTGGGCGGAATCAGTTCCGAAATCAGACGCTCAGCATGGCGATCCTTGAGCGAGGTGGTGTATCCCGGCGGCTTATGCAGCGCCACGTACACCAACGGGCGCTCGGTAACAGCAATCGACCGCCCGTCCACCGTGATTTGGTCCTTCTCAGGATCCGCCAATGCCCCCAATTCTGCCCGTTGGCCATTGACCGCGACCCGCCCGGCACGAATCCACTCTTCCGCTTGGCGCCGTGAGGCCAACCCGGCTTGCTGGAGAATGCGCTGAATTCGGATGGGCATCTAGGCCTCAACCTCAAAGATGATTTCCACCTCAACCGACGCGTTCAGGGGCAACGCGTTGGTGCCGACCGCGGACCGCGCGTGGCGGCCGTTGTTGCCGAACACTGATTCCAAGAGTTCCGAGGCACCGTTAATCACCTGCGGCTGCCCATGGAATTCGGAGTCGCTTTGCACGAAGCCCACCACTTTGACGACCCGCTTGAGCCGTTCCACCCCGCCTGCGGCAGCGGCGGCCACACTGATGGCGTTCAAAGCCGACTGTCGTGCGGCCTGATAGGCCAATTCCGGGGAGACATCGGTTCCCACCCGACCCTCAGCGACCAATTTTCCTTGATGAAGCGGCAGTTGCCCTGAAGTAAAGCAAAGATTGCCGGAGACTAATGCCGGTATGTAGGCTGCGACTGCCTTGGGCGGTTCCGGCAGCGTGATGCCGAGTTCCTGAAGGCGCTCAACGATGGCCATGCGATTTCTCCCCCAGTTCTGGAAAAGCCTCATCGTGTATATCTTGAGACAGGCTGTATCCATTCTTTAGCATTTAACGGACGTGCGTTCAGTATACCAGGAGCAGCACCGTTCGGTAACGTCCCGGGGGAGCGCAAAATGCTGAACCATATCATTGATACGATTTCTGTCTGGGCCATCCCCTTCTTGGTTGCCTTCATCCCACTCTACGGATGGCTGCGCGGCGTCAAAATCTACGACGTCTTTGTGGAGGGAGCCGAGGAAGGATTTCGGATGGCGGTGCGGATGATTCCGTTTCTGGTCGGCATCCTGGTGGCGCTCAACATCTTTCAGTCGTCTGGGGCGCTGGACGCGGTGATTGGGTTTTTGGCGAAGCCGCTCGCCTATCTGGGAGTGCCGGGCGAAGTGGTGCCGTTGATGCTGGTCCGCCCGCTCTCCGGGGGAGCCGCATTGGGCATCACCACAGGCCTCCTGCAGCACGCCGGACCCGATTCCTTTATCGGAAAATTGGCGTCCACACTCCAGGGCAGCACGGACACCACCTTCTATGTCATCACCCTGTACTTTGGCTCCATTGCGGTTCGGCGTACGCGTTACGCGCTGGCCGTTGCCCTCATTGGAGACTTGGCGGGATTCATCGCCGCGGTAGCGCTGTCCCACTGGATGTACCACTAAAGCACTTCTCTCAATCGCTGGCGCTGGGGGGCTCATCCCGGCTGAAACGGCGGAACAGGCGGTCCGCAATGATGGCCACAATCATGGAAAATCCCGTCGCAATAATAACCGGACCCACGATCACCGTCGGGTTCTTTGATCCCGCCGCGACGCGCAGCGCAATGACGGTGGCCGGCACCAAACTCAACGAGGCCGTATTGATGGCCAAAAACGTGATCATGTTGTTGGACGCACGGTCCTTGACATCGTTCAAGGACTGCAGCTCCTCCATCGCCTTGAGGCCGAAGGGTGTGGCAGCGCTTCCCATGCCGAGGATGTTCGCCGCCATGTTCATCAGCATGTTTCCCATGGCGGGATGGTCGGCGGATATCCCCGGAAATAGGCGCGACACCAGCGGTGCCAGCAAACGCGAAAATGCCCGCATCAGCCCCGACTCTTCGGCGATGCGGGCCATTCCCAGCCACAGTGTCATAATGCCAATAAACCCGAAGGCCACCTCGACTGCTTTTTCGGTTCCCGTCACAATTGCTTCGGTCACCGGCAGCATGGTATGGTGAAGACCAGAAACGATGATGCCCCCAACAATCAGAACCAACCACACAACGTTAACCACGCTCTCCCCTCCTTGTCCAGGGAGTATATGCGCGGTCTAGCTAACTTCGACCTAGAATCACGTTGTCAATCAGCCTGGCCGCCCCAACCCGCACCGCCAACGCGATCACAGCCGGCCCCCTCAAAGCCTCGGGACTCTGTTCGAGCGTTTCGGGTTCCACGACCTCAACATACTCGGGGTTGAGCCCGGCATCGCGCAGTGTCTGGAGCACACAGCTCCGGAGCACCTCCCGCCGACGTTCCCCTTCCAGGTAGGCCACGCGGGCTCCCTCCAAGGCGCGAGACAGAGCTTGCGCCCGGCTGCGGTCCTCTGCGGTGAGATATTGGTTTCGGGATGACCTAGCCAATCCGCTGGACTCCCGCACAATAGGCACTCCCACGATGTCAATTCCAAAGTTCAGATCACGGACCATGCGGCGGATGATGGCCAGTTGCTGCCAATCCTTTTCCCCGAACACCGCGACATCCGGGCGCACAATATGAAAGAGCTTGGCCACCACCGTGGTGACGCCCTGAAAGTGCGTGGGACGGGTCCGGCCACACAATACGCCGGACATTCCCTCGACCGTGACCCGGGTGGCACTCGGCCCTCCGGGATACATTTCCTCGACCCCCGGCGCAAAGACAGCCGATGTGCCCAGGTGAGACAACCGCGCCACATCCCCAGAGAGGTCGCGGGGATAGTTTTTCAAGTCCTCGGCCGGACCAAACTGCAGAGGGTTCACGAAAATGGACACCACGACATGGGACGCGCGCTGCTGGGCCTCCCGAACCAAGGCCAGGTGCCCCTCGTGCAACGATCCCATCGTTGGCACCAAAGCGACCGTCCCGCCCTGGTTCCGGGCCTCCCCCACCCATTGCTGCACTTCCGCTATGCTGTGAAAAACGAGGGTCACGCTTGTGCTTCTCCTTTCGTACCAGCCTGTATGAGGTGCCACAATTGGCTGCTGGACATCATGCCAACTTTCTCGGCCATCAGTCGGCTGTCAACAAATATGCGGGTATAGGGCACAGCATCCACGCCTGCGGGCACCAGGTCCGGATGCTGCGCGGCATCCAACGACCGCGCGAAGACCCGCGCGGGGTTCGCCATTGCGCATTGCTGGACCAGCCGCACCACCTCGGGGCAATTCGGGCACGTGGCGCTGACAACCACCTCCAGCACTACGTCGTGCGAGAGGTTCTTGACGGCGCCGCTGACGGAATGATTCAGATAGAGGCGACCCCGGTTGAGAGCCAAGAGGAGGTTCAAAAAGGCGCCAAATTGATATCCACTAGGCAGGCCGACCATTTCCACCGGAGCAATTTCGGCGGTGGGTCCAATAAACCGAAATGTGGGGCTGGCGCTCACACCGAGCGCCGCCGCCAGGGCCTCCCGCTCCTCGGGATCCGTCCATTGTCCGTGAATGCGCCCGTCCGCCAACACCATCAACTCGTCCAACAGCGCCTGCACCCCATCCGATGCATGGCGCGGTGCAAATGCCAATATGCCGACCGGACGGTGGAGTCCAGTCAGCATATCCCGCAAGGTCTTTCGATCCCGGGCCGAAAATACGCTCATGCCACCAGCCCAACAGCGCGTTCCAAACGCTCCATCCCCTTTTGCCCATTGTAGCGATTAGAGGAGGGATTGACCAGATTCTTGGCGGTCATCCTCCCGGCTGGGCCAGGACAGTCGGCGACGCGCTGCCAGGAATTCGTTGCCCAATTGGTCGAGCCGCGCCATGATTCCCTCGCGGTCATCCTCCCAGAAGAAAATGTCGATCAATCGCTTTTCCAGGCTCCCACGGCGTTCAATGTGGCGCAAAATCACGTCAAGTTCGCCAATGACGGTCCGAAACAGGTCGATTTTCTCGTGCAACAAGCGCAGGATGTCCTCTTCCACCGTCTCAGCCGCGAAGAGATTATAGATTTCCACAGGCTGGGTTTGGCCAATGCGATGGACGCGGCCGATGCGCTGTTCAATCCGCATCGGATTCCAAGGAAGGTCAAAATTGACCACCACATGGCAAAACTGCAGGTTGATGCCTTGGCCTCCGGCTTCGGTCGAGACCAGGATGCGGCGGCCCTCCCGAAACCACTCCACCAACGCATCGCGGTCCCGGGTGCGCAGGCCGCCGTGAAAGGCGGCGGCTTCGAACCCCTCCGCAGCCAGATGCTCGACCAGAGCCTCTTGAGTTCCGCGGTACTCGGTAAAAATGAGCATGCGGTCGTTGAGGTGTCTGGCCAAGTCCCGCACAGCCCGCATCTTGGCGGTGATGCCGATGGACTCAGCCAATGACACTAAGCCACTGAGTCCCGGACCGATCCACTGCGACTGCCGCAGGGTGGGCAGGAGGGCTCGGGGTGATGAGCATAGTTCCCGCTGCAGAATCAGGAGGGGCAAGACGGTTTGGTCAGCGCCGACCCGTTGTCGGTACTCCGCCCGCAGCGCATGGGTAATCTCATCGTACAAGGCGCGCTCCGCGCCGCCCAGCGCCAGGGGCACCAAGGTCACCTCCCGATGCGGGAACTCAATGCCCACCGCTTGACGCTGGTTCCTGACCATGACTTGAGCGAGCAATTGCCGCAACTCTTCGGCGTTTTTGGGAGTTCGCTTATCCAGAATGAATTGTCGGTAAAAGCGCAAATAGGGTCCAAACAACCCCGGCTTCACCAAATTGACCAGGGAATAGAGTTCGGTGAGCTGGTTTTCCATGGGGGTGGCGGTCAGCAGCAGCAAATGCCGGCACTTCAGACCTTCGACCAATTGGTAGTTTTGCGTGCGCGTGTTCTTGAGGTGGTGCGCTTCATCCACAATCACCAAGTCCCATTCGACATATTGCAGTTGCTGCAAAAGCGGCGGGCGCTTGGCCGTATCAATCGATAGAACCCAGAGCCAACCCCGATCGCGCGGTCCCTTTTGCGCCTGCCAACCAAATTTGCCCTCCAATTCCTCCACCCATTGCGTCTGCAGGCCGGCAGGAACCAATATCAGCACGTTGCCGACCAAGCCTCGGGCCTTCAATTCGGCCGCCACCAGACCTGCCTCGATGGTCTTTCCCAATCCCACTTCGTCCGCCAAAATCGCTCGGCCTTCCAACTGATTGACCACTTTCAACACACTTTCCACCTGATAGGCGTGCAAGTCCAATCCAGCTTCAACATGGGGAGCCAACTCCGGCCATGCCGTCAATTGCCGGGCCATCGCCAGGGCCCCTGGCTCTACCGTCACCGCAATACCCCCTTCTCAGTGTGCCAAAAGACCATGGCGTCGAGCCAATGCGGCCAGGTCAACCGGCGGTCCGTCCCAGCGGAACAGATCGCCGTGCTGTTTCAAATGCTCCCGAACCCGTGCCATCGTCCACTCATCCACGGGTCGATCCACGTCCCCCCAACGGATGGGCGTGGCGACCGTCGCACCGGAGGTGGCGCGGAGGCTGTACGCCATCACCGTGGTCCGCTGGTATCCATTCTGTAAGTAATCGAGATACACGCGCGCCCCCCGGTCTCGCTTCAAGCGCGCCATGGTGGCCAAGTCCGGGACGGTGTCCACAACCATCGCTGCCAATCGACCCATGGTCTCCATCACCAACTGGTGCGCCAAGGGCTTGATCGACACATAGAAGTGCAATCCCCGCTGCCCGGAAGTCTTGAGCAAAAAGGGAATGTCCAACAAATCCAAGAGCGTCTTAAACACTTTGGCAACCTCCACCACTTCGCGCCAAGCGGCCGGAGGATTGGGATCGAGGTCCAGAATGGCCCAGTCATGCACCAAGGGATCGGACAGCGTGCCCAATGGCGCATGCCACTCCAAGGCCCCTTGCCCGACCCATGTCAACAGGTGCTCTGTGTCCTCGACTACAATCGGCCCTCCGTCGGGCGGGTGCTTCTGATAGAACATAGGCCCGTGGATGCCGTGCGGCCACCGCTTGACTGTCAGCGCCCGATCCTCAGCCTGCCTGAGCAAATACGGCGCGACTTCGGCATAGTAACTAACCACCTCGATGCGGGTGATCCCCGCATCCGGATACAGGATGCGGTCCGGGTGTGGAATCCTCGGTAAGGATTCCGCCCGCTCGCTCTTGAGGCCATTGTCTGACTCTCGCATGACGAAGGTGCCCCTCTCGGGTTCGTTCGCGGTACTCCACTTCCACTGTGAACGGCTTCAGCATCTGCTCCGGGCCGCCCGGACCTGATGGCGGATACCATGCAGCCGGCGCATGCACCTTTCCCACACCGTTGAACCGGGTGCCCGTGCGGTCAGCGACATGCCAGTACCAGGTGCCGTCTTGCGCCTGCTGTGCGGCCACCACCCAAAGCCATTCGATCCGTAGCGCCAAGAACTTTTGCCATACAGGGCTCCTCCGCCCCGGAAAGTATCCGCTGTCCAGCCGTTTGGCCATCACGCCCTCCAACTCCAGATCCCGAATCGCCTTCCAATAGGCCTCCCCTTCCTCGGCAACCCCGTCCGACACGACCACCAAACCTGTCGTCTTGACCCGATCGTGCAGCACCCGCAGGCGGTGTTCCAACGGTTCGTGCATCAACCAGCGGCCCCCGGCGTACAAGCAATCGAACACCATCAGAAGATAGTGTGGTGCTCGCCGCTGCTGCAAGGCGGCAAAGTCGGGGCGACCGTCAACCCAGGCGACCAGTTCGGCGTCCAGAACCACGTCCTCCGGCACGTGGGCCCGAGCCTCGGCCAGTGCGGGGTACCAACGCAGCAAGTCGTGACCGCGCCGGGAATAGATGCGGAACTGCGGCCCCGCGGAGATAATAGCGCGATATCCGTCCCACTTAGTCTCGAACCACCATCCAGGGCGCGAGAATGGCGCGGGCGCCGTCACCGCCAGCATGGGTGGCACAAAGTCCCCCGGCCCCATTTATCCCGCGCCTGCCCCATGCTGCGCACGCGCCTGCACAGATGCCTTCAGCTTTTCCATCAAATCCAGGACCTCCCGCTGTGGAGCCGCTTGGGGCATCTCCGCTGTGGGCATGAGCGCCTCAATTTGCCGAAGGCGCTCGAGGCGATGTTCATTGGGGTAGTTTTCCGGCACGAAGGGCTCCGCCATATGCTCGACCAACGTGCGCGCCATCACCATCTCCTTCTCCGCCAATTCCTGAGCAAGGTCCGCACCGAATGACGCGCCTTCCTGCCGCAGACTTTCCGGATAGTACATCCGGTGCAGCATCAAGGTGGAGTCGTTGTATGCCCGCACCACCGCCAAGGACGGACGGCTGCGAAGCTTCATCTCGGCCAGCGCTACCCGTCCCATCTCTCGCATAACCTGCGTGAGAAGCGCATACGCCTTTTGGCCCCCGGGCCCCGGCTTCAGCCAATAGGACGTTTCATAGAAGACGGGATCGATCTCGCGGAGCTCCGGAAAGTTCAAGATGGTGATGGTGTGGTCGGTCGCGGCCTCTTTTTCCGGCGGCGGCAGCACAACAAATCGGCCATCTGGAAGGGGGGCGCCCGTCACCACCTCTTCGGAGGGCACGGCCCGCTCGCAGGTTGGACAAAACTTTTGGTACTGGATGCGCGTATGACATGGCTCGTGAATCCAGTGCGTGGCCACCCGCTCGCTCTCCATGGCCTTGAAGACTTGGATGGGGATGGACACCAGCCCAAACCCAATGATGCCCTTGTACAGGCTGCGCATAGCCCCGCCCCCAGCTAGGAAACCGTGGTGGGGTCAAGGATGGTGCTTCGGTGGCGTTTGGCGGCGGGGTTTTCCCGCTCCTTCCAGAGACCTTGAAGCTGGTCAATCAGTTGGGGAATGTTGTTGGCCAACGACTCCCAAACATCGCCCTTGTCCACCGACAACAAACGGACATTGTCGCCATGCATGACTAAGAATCCGACCGGGTGCACCGTAACGCCCGCTCCGCTGCCTCCACCGAACGGGTGCCCGTCACGATCCGTGGCACGGCTCCAGTACTCCCCGCCACCGGCAGCGAAACCAAAGGATACCCGTGACACCGGGATAATGGTGCCGCCGTCGCGGGTCTCCACGGGCTGGCCCACCACCGTATTCACGTCGATCATGCCCTTAATGGACTCCATTGCCGTTTTCATCAAGGCCTCAATCGGGTGGCCGGATGAGTTAGGCGTGCTGATGGTGCTGGACGGGTTTTCCATAAATGTCATGTCCTCCTTTAACCTGGCCAAAAAGGCCGGATACAATCGCCAGGATAATATCGGAGGGCAAGAGCTGAATTATACTGGTAAAATTGCACGTCAAAACCGCCTCATCCCACACGGGAATGATGGCGAAGGAGGGGCTGACAGAGGCGCGAGGCGCAACACGCATGCCGATCCACCAAGCCGCCAATTCGCTCAGCCGGCCCATCCACAGGGCGGTGGAGGCTGCGTCGTTAAGCCCAATCTGGGCCGTCAACTCGAACTTTTGCACACGCATGCGATGCCACAAGGCGTCGCTCACCCGGTTGAGCACCTGATAGGCCCACAGCGCCTCATCGATAAGAGTGGGCGTCAGGTCCAAATGCGACCGGGCGGCGTCTTTCTTTTGTGGCGGCAAGACCGGCAGATGCCAGGTCCTGCCGCGATGAATCCGGCTATAGGCCACATCCACCCGCAGATCCACCAGAAGCCCGTCAATGCGGGCCGAGAATGTCAATGCCAGAGGCTGAAACAATGCCCAAATCAACAGCGCCAGCACTAAAACCACGGCGATTACCACAATCAGTGTCATAGTCTCCCCCGGGACTAGCATCCCCGGGGGGAGGCAACTTATGCCATGGGTTCCGTCATCTGGCTGATGATAGGCAGATCTTCAAGCCTTTGAAGCCCAAATTGCTGCAAAAAGCCGCGGGTCGTGCCGTAAAGGATTGGGCGCCCTGGCGCTTCCTTGCGTCCGACTTCCTCGATAAGCTCGCGATTGACCAACGTTTCAATCGCCCGCTCCGATCCGGTTTGCCGAATAGCCTCAATTTCCAGTCGCGTAAGAGGTTGCTTGTAGGCGACAATCGCCAAGACTTCCCAACTCGCATGGGAGAGAGGTTCCGGCGCAACCCGGGACAGCCGTTCCGAAAGATCGCGGTACAATCGGGGATGCGTAGTCAGCCGGACGCCCCCATCCACCCATTGGACGGCCAGCCCCGATTCGCGGTCCTCCAAGCGGTGCTGCAGCGCGTCCACGTGTCCCCGGGCCTCCACGACATCACAAGCCATCCACTGACTCACCTGTTCCAACGTGACCGGGTCCTTTTGCATGAACAACAGCGCTTCCAATAAATCCATCCTCATCGGCGGTCATCTCCTTGCGCTCGCGCCGCGAGCTGGATGGCCCCGAATGGCGTCTCCTGCGCAGCATCAATGGTGCGGGCATGCCAGAGATGCACGGCGGCCAGAAACTGCGCGACCCACTCGGGGCGGGGGCGACCCGCGACCGCCGAATGAAAGTCCATCTGACGCGCCCGCTCCACCTGATCCAAGAGGCGCTGCATGTGGTGCTGCAATGGTTCGGCTTCGCGCGCCACGACTCGGGGCGGCGGCTCCTTTTTGGGACGCAGAACCGGGTATGACCAAGCCAGCTTCCACGGGCTCGGGTCCTTGACCGGGGCGGGCGGCCGGTCCAAGGCGACCGCGCTGCCCGGGATGTAGCCTTCAGCCGATCGTGCCAACGCCTGCAGAGGGCCGAGAGCTTCGTCCAGCCAGGCCGGTCTCAGCGATTCGTCAAAGCCGACGGCCTCCTCTTCCGGCTCGTCAGGCCGAATCAATCCCTCGACCTTCTTTTTGACGATCCAGGCGGCGACCGGAACTTCTTCACTGGCCTGCAGCATGTCACTGTGCTCGCGCCAGCGTCCCGCCACTTCCTGCGCTAGGACGGACACGTCGAGTTCTCGGGCTAGGAGCGGCTGCCGCCGAATGCGATCGGCTATGCTTTTGAGCTCCAGGACCCCCGCCAAGCCTTCCCCGGCTCCCGGCACCCGTTCGGTCATCTAGGCGTTCACACTCTTTCGGGCGTTAAGGGGAAGGTCTAGTCGCGTAACATCTTCCCAACGCTCCCGTTCCACCCACCGGGAGACTTCCCCGTCTCTGACCACCACTACGGCTGGCCGCGGCACCCGGTTGTAGGTAGACGCCATGGAATAGTTGTAGGCCCCAGTGGCCCATACAATCAAGCGGTCACCCACTTGGGGGTCCGCCAGTGGAACGCCGGAGAGCAGGATATCCCCACTCTCGCAGTAGCGTCCCGCCACCGTGACTGCGGACGGAGGGGTGCTCTCGGGCTTTCCGTCAAGACTGGCGGCGTACTGGGCTTGGTAGAGAGCGGGACGAATGTTGTCACCCATCCCACCGTCGACAGCCACATAGACCTTCCCGCCCACCACAGTCTTCACCGCCTCGACTGTGTAGAGTGTGACGCCCGCTTCCGCCACGATGGATCGGCCCGGCTCCATGAGAATCTTCGGCACGGCAGCGCCAGGAGGCGTCGCCTCGGTCAAGAGCCCTTGAATCCGTCGCAGAATGTGGGCCAGTTGCGGGGGTTCCTCGCCACCGGTATACCGGACGCCAAGGCCGCCGCCGATGTCCAGAATGCGCGGCCAGAACCCCGCCATTTGATGCCATCGTTGGCTGAAAGCCATCAGCGCCTCCGCGTTGGCCACAAAGGGATCGCCTTCGAGAATTTGTGAGCCGATATGGGCGTGAAATCCATTGAGTTGAATGCGCTCGGCGGCGAGCGCCCGCCTCACCGCCTCATCAGCGATGCCATCGCCGATCCCGAATCCGAACTTCGAGTCAAACTGCCCCGTGCGGATGAAGTCGTGGGTGTGAGCATCGATGCCGGGTGTGAGCCGCAAAAGAACCGGCGCTGTGCGCCCCATCTCATCGGCAATGCGGTTGAGACGATCCAGCTCATCCAGAGAGTCCACCACAAACTGTCCAACCCCCGCTTCGAGTCCGAAGCGGAGCTCGGCGGCCGTCTTTACGTTGCCATGAAACAGAATGTTCTTCGGGTCAAATCCTGCCTGCAATGCGGTATACAACTCGCCGCCCGAGACCACGTCCAGCCCCAACCCCTCCTGGGCCACCAATTCCACCATAGCCCGGCACAGAAACGCCTTGCCCGCGTAGCACGCCCAGCCTGCAGGCTGCAATTGGGCCAGGGCGTTCCGATATTCCTGCATGCGGTGCACCATGGTGTCATAATCCAAAACATACAAGGGCGTGCCGAACTTCTCGGCCAAAGTGGAAACGGGAACGCCGCCTATGGAGATGTGTCCGCTGGACGTTTGCTGAAATGTGTCTGGGCGCATGGCAAAGGACCCCCATCAAAGAATAAGGGACGCTACGGAGAGCGTCCCGTGCTGGATCCAGCCTAGCATGTCCCGAAACGGACGGTCAACCAGATTAGACCGGTTCTTTGTTTGGGGGCCGGCGATGGGTCTTGTCCTGAGGCTTGGTAAGGGCTGGACGATAGATTTTGGAATTCAACGGCTTTCGGGTCAATTGCCCCAACATGGCGGGGCCGTTGAAGGGCACCAATGGCCACACGTAGGACGTGCCGAAGGAATCGTTGGTAAACATCACCGCCAAGGGGATGATGATGCCGAGGGCGAATCCCAGCCATGGCAAGGCAATGAGCTTGAAAGCGCCCGTCATCACAAGGAGAAAGGCGCGCAACAATCGAATCGCCATACCGAAATCGATATCCGGGGCGGTGAACGTCCCGACGGCCGCCAGGGCCACCAGCACCATGGGGATGGAATCGATGAGATTCGCCTTGATGGCCACGCTGCCGAGGAGGATGGCCCCAAAGAAACCCATCGACTGGGTCAACGGATCCGGACTAAAGGTCAGAGCCAATCGCAGCAGATCGACACCCACCTCGAGACCGACCAACTGCCAGAAAATCGGAATGTCGGTGACCTTCGGGGTCATTAGAATATCCATTTTGCCCGGCAAGTGCGTATGGGTTATGAAAAGCGCGTACCATAGGGGAGGAGCCACCCATGACACCAGGACTCCCAAGAACCGCACCCATTTCAAATAGGTGCCGATCATGACGTCTTCATGATACTCTTCGGCCGACTGCAAAAAGGAAAAGATGGTGACGGGCACAATGAGCGCGTTCGGGGAGGTGTCAATCATTAGCAGCACGTGCCCCTCCGTGAGATGCTCCGCCGCGACATCAGGACGTTCCGTAAACTTCCCATTGGGAAAGGGATTCCACCAGGGTTTCTTAATGACCCATTCCTGCAGGGCCTTTTCCGACATGGTCATGGCGTCCCCGTCAATGGCCTTGATGCGCTTCCGCAAAAGGTTGACCAACCCGTCGTCGGCAATATCCTTAATGTACATCATGACCACGTCGCTCTTCGACCGCCGACCGACCTGCATCGCTTCGATTCGCAGATTGGCGTCCCGAATGCGCCGCCGCACCAAGATCGTATTGAAGACCAACGTTTCCACGAATCCGTCCTTGGGCCCTCGCAGCACACGCTCCAGCGAAGGCTCGCTGGGCGAACGGTCCGGATATTTCCGGACATCCACCACCACGACATGGGACACACCGTCAATCAAAAAGGCGACAGGCCCTGCCAAGACCTGGTCGGCGGCCGCATCCAACTCGCTTTCAGGCGTCACCTCAATGTATGGAATGGCCCGATTGAGGAGTCCGTTCATGGAGGGATGCTCCAGAGCGCTCGCCGGAAGCTTCTGCAACTGCTCCATGATCAGGGTCAACACCGTGGAATCAATGAACGAGTCCACGCAGATTAATGCACACTTATGATTGGCGACCTCGAACTCGCGCACCAAGATGTCGAATGATTCCTTATAACCCAGATAGCGCTTCATCCAGGTCAGGTTTTCATCCAGGTTCTGAGAGACCTCGCGCTTTGCAACCTTGCCTTTCCCTCGAACGCGGTACTTAACGGCCGCCATGGCGATGCACCTCATTTCGCAGGATTTCCTCGATTGCCCGTCGAGTGGCGGGCACCCCATGGCCGACCGAGTCGTGTCCTTCCATTTTTCCGGGGTCCCCCAATCCGACAATGAAGCCATCGTAGGACTTGAGGACATCCACCGTGTCCCCTTTTAGAACATCGCCCGCGGTCGGATGCCCGTCTTTGTCCACGGCATGCTCGACCACATGACCTTCTTGATCGACTGCGACGTCGACCGGAACTCCCCTGACAGGGTGCGTGTTCGCGGCCACCGCGACAACCCCGAGCACATCCAAATCAGGGGACGATATCAGCGCATCCAGAGCCCGCTCGCCGCGCCCCAGGCCCGCGTCACCACGATCGTCAACCATCACCACGACAGGTTCCTGGGGTGCTTCTTGGATCGCGGTAATCAAGTCCTGTCCGGTCAAAGGCGTAGGGTTTCCTTCGGAGGCCCGCAAGGGGTGGCACTGCAGCTCATCGCAGGCCTCCGACAACGCCCGATAGGCGGTCTGGTCCCCATCGGTCAGAATGATGACCCGTTTTTTAGACGCCATCGATTTTTCCCTCCTTTGCTGTGAAAGTGGTCTATCGCGAAGGCCTAAGCTTTAGGACGAAAAATCAGAGCCGCCGTCAGTCCGAAAAGGACCGCGGCCTTGATTCCCCCAGCCGCCGCCGTGAGCCCGCCGGTAAAGAGGCCCAAAGCACCCTTCTGCTGTACAGCTTGCCCAATCCCCTCAACCATTGTGTAGCCAAATCCCGGCAATGGCACCGAAGCTCCGGCCCCGGCGAATTGAACCAGCTTCCCGTACACGCCAACACCGCCCGCCAGCGCTCCCAGAACCACGAACAACACGAGGACTTGCCCCGGAGTGAGTTGGGCCAAATCCATGACCAGCTGCGCTAAAGCGCACAAGAGGCCTCCAATGATGAACGCCCAGACGAATGTCATTCCGTCAACCCTCCCCTCTGGACGCCAGCGCCACTGCATGGGCAATGCAGGGGATAGTTTCCCCCTGCTGATAGGTGGTCGGAGAAAAGAGCGCGCCCGTCGCCACCAAAAGCAGGCGTCGCATCTCCCCAGACATGAGGTGGCGAGCCAAGGGGCCCGCAAACACACTCGCGGAGCATCCCGGGCCTGAACCGCCGTTGTGGGTGTCTTGGGTGGCGGCATCATAGAGCGAACGCCCGCAGTCATTCAACTCATCCCCGAATGCGAGACCATGCTGCTCGGCATAATGCCTCAGCATGGTAATGCCAAAGTGCCCCAAGTCCCCAGTGTAGATGGCATCGAAGTCTTGCACGGTGTGCCCTGTATCCTTGAGAAATTGCGCGATGGTATCGTAAGCCGCTGGCGCCATGGCACTGCCCATATCGTTGGGATCAGTTCCGCCAATGTCCACCACCCGGCCAAAGGTCAGCGCCTCAATTTGAATTGGAGTGGGGTTGATTCCGAGCACCACCGCCCCCGCGGCCGTTGCCGTCCATGCGGCGGTCGGCGTCCGTTGGTAACCGAGCTCAACCGGGAACCGGAATTGGCGCTCCGCCGTCAAGTGGTGGCTCGCCGCCGAGGTCATGACAATGCGCGGTCCTCCCCCGGCCAGGAGCATGGCTCCCATCGCCAGCGATTCCGTAAATGTGGCACAGGCGGAAAACAATCCGGCCAACGGGCGGCTGTGCTGACGCCCACTGAAGTTTGTGGTGATGATTTGATCCAAAAGGTCTCCGCCCAGCACCACATCGATGTCTTCCCAAGAGACCTGAGCCTTTTTCAGCGCCTCATCGTACGCCTCCCACAAGATTGCTTGCTCAGCTTTCTCATAGCTGGAATAGGTGAGTCCTTCATCGGGCCACACGCGGTCAAAGTGTTGACCGAGCGGGCCGGCACCTTCTTTGGGCCCCACCACAGCGCCTGTTCCCTGGACATAAACATCCGACACTTGGTAGGTGGCGGCCCCCAGTTGCTTGACCGCCACCTTACGCCACCCCCGTCAATAGGTAGCGTATCGCGGACACCACAAACGCCGCCGCCATGCCATAAACCAGCACGGGACCGGCGATCGTGAAGAGGCGGGCGCCAATGCCCATAATCAGCCCCTCCGTCTTGAATTCCATGGCTGGCGCCACCATGGCGTTGGCAAAGCCGGTGATGGGAAGCGATCCTCCCATGCCTCCCCATTTCACAACTCGGTCATACCACCCCAAACCGGTCAGCAGCGCACCGATTCCAATCATCACTACCGATGTGGGAGAGCTCGCCGCTTTGCTGCTCATTCCTTGCTGCATGAAAAACCACTGGACGACTTGGCCCACCACGCAAATAAGGCCGCCGACAAGAAATGCCAGCATGAGATTTCTAGCGATCGGCCGTTTGGGCATCAATTGACGCGTCAATTGCTGATATTGTTCTTTCTCTGAGTCCATTCCGTCCCTCCGGTCGTGAAAAAACTCCCGAGCCGCACCCGGTTCGGGAGTTAGTATGGACCAAATGAGGGGTTCGCACTCTAAGAGCTTTGGGTCTCGTCATCCGTGAGGGCCGATTTGAGTCGCTCCAAGGCGCGCCGTTCCAATCGGGACACTTGCACCTGGGAGACGTTGAGGCGGCGGGCCACTTCCATTTGCGTTCGGCCCTCCACGAAACGCATGCGCAGAATGTAGCGCTCGCGCTCATCCAACAGCTGGAAAGCCTGGCTTAGAGCCAGCTGCTCGAGCCACTCCGACTCGGCGCGTGAGTCGCTAATGTTGTCACCCAACGGCGTTTCGGATCCATTGGGTGTCTCCACGGTTTGGTTGAGGGATGCCAGAGGGCGCACGGCTTCCAGCGCTTCCGTAATGTCACTGACATCCACCGCTAATTCGTCCGCAATCTCCTGTGCGGTCGGATCGCGTCCCAAGCGCTGCGACATCTGAGCCCGCGCCGACTCCACCTTCATCCCGAGTTCCCGGAGTGAACGGGCCACGCGAATGGGCTGATCATCGCGCAGATGGCGGCGAATTTCCCCCATGATGAGAGGCACTGCATAAGTGGAAAACTTGAGGCCGCGATCAACATCAAAGCGGTCAATGGCTTTTAGGAGACCAATGGCGCCTACCTGGAACAGGTCATCGGGCTCGTAGCCGCGAGCGGCAAAGCGATGTACAATGTGCCAAATCAGGTTCCAATGCCGCTCCACCAACTGCTGACGCGCTTGCTGGTCCCCCGCCTGGGCTCGGCGGTACAGGTCCGGCTCGTCTACCCCAGAGTCCGGAGGCAACCGGTCCTCATTGGGCATCGCGCGACAGTTCTCCGGACAAGGTCACAAAACGGCGCATATGGACCCGGGTGCCCTTCCCCAAAGTCGATTCGACGTCGAAGCCATGCATGAAGGACTCCATAAAGACAAATCCCAGCCCCATCCGCTCAGGATCCTGCGAGTAAGCAGGTTCCCGGGCTTGCGCCACATCAGCGATGCCGACGCCCCAGTCCTCGACCACAATGCTGATGCCTGTGGGGTCCAGTTCCAAGTCCAGCTCGACCCAACCGTCATCGCGGCCCGGATATCCATGAATCACGGAATTGGATACCGCCTCGGACACTGCGACCTTAATCTCTTCGATATCATGCAGAGAAAAATTGGCTTGACCCGCCAAGGCGGCGACCGCCACCCGAGCCAGACCGACATTGTCCGCCACCGACAAAAAGCGCAGTTGCACGCGATTCACATTCGTCCTCTCCCTTGACACAACTTTTTCGACCTGCCCCCGTTATTGGGGTGCGGCGGTTTCCGACCGGCCGCGCACGTAGTCAGTGACATTGATAATGGAATCAATCCCTGCCAGTTCGAATACCGCCTTGACTGACGGCCTCACGCCGCAAAGGCTGATGGTGCGGGATTGGGGGGCAAGCCGCCGATAGCGGCCCAGGATTACGCCAAGACCCGAACTATCGACAAAGTCCACTTCGGATAAGTCAAGCACCAAGTTCTTATCGCGATACCGATCGGTGAGCTTGTCCAGCGCCTCGCGCAGCGGATCAGCTGTTTTCAGGTCCAGGTCACCCTTGACAGCCACCCGAATGGCGGTGCTTTGCACCGTGTGTACGATGGTCATAGTAACCCCCTAGCCATTTCCACTTTCTTCCTAAATCCATCATACACGCTGGAGGACAAAAAAAAAGGCGACTCGTGGCCGCCTTTAGTCGGGATATCGGTCGGATTCTGCGTCCGTGCTGTCCGCGTCGCGGATTGCCTTTTGGCGCAAGGTATCAAACAGCACTTCCCCGTTTTCGTCGACGATGGATTCCACCTCTTCCACGTATCCAATCGGCTCGTCAAATCCGATAAATGTCTCGTAGTAATCCACCGCCGGAGGGGTATCCTGCGGCGAGTCCGATGTGCCCCATTGAGCTACGCTTTGCCAAAAGTCCTCTCCATCCGGCTCCACCACGTCATCATGAATCGCCCGGTCGTCCCCGAAGGGATATGGAATTACCTCGGCACCGGATGGAGGACCCTGATAGGGCAAGTCCATGACTGCTTGGCAGTCCACGCAATAGATGGCATCCGGCATCGCATTGAGACGAGCGGAGGCAATCGGCTCGCCGCAACGGTCACAGAGTCCATAGGTGCCCTCTTCCAGCTTCTCCTCAGCCCGCCCGATTTGATCGAGACGCCGGTTCAATCCGACCGTCAGCCCGACGTCCAGTTCACGGCTGAACGTGTCGGTGGCCAGGTCCGCAGGATGATTGTCGTACGCACTCAACGCGTGTACCGACTCCGTTTCGCTCTCCCCAAACCGTTCCCGGATCTCATTGCGCAAGCGCTCCAACCAGGCGCGGCGTTGAGCCAGTTCGCTCTCTAACATGTCCCCCTCCTATCCGGCGATCTTCCAGAGATACCGCCATACATTGCCAACCCAGGTGGCCCGTTGGACCGGCGATCCAGCCACAATCGGAACCCGCGCCACCGCGGCGCCATCTTGGCGCGCGACCAGTTCGCCCAGCACCTGGCCCTGCTTGACGGGGGCTTCGATGGACGTCGTTAGCCGGACCTGCCGGTCAATCCGTCCCGCATCCCGGGACACGGTGAGATACATGTCGTGGTTGACCACGCCTTCAACCCGCTTTGTGACGCCGCGCCGCACGTTGACTTGCCCCACGACCTCACCCTTCCGAGCCACGTCCACGGTGCGGTAGTGTTGAAATCCCCAGGTCAACAAACTCGAGGCATCTTGGAACCGGGCTTTGGAAGATGGAGCTCCCAAGACGACGGCAATCATGCGCGTGCCGTCCCGTTGGGCCGTGGCAACCATGCAAAAGCCTGCTTGACTTGTGAATCCTGTCTTCAGACCATCCATGCCGGGATAGTGTCGCAGAAGGCGGTTGTGATTAATCATCCATAACGTGCCGCCCTTGCCATTGCGGATGGAGCGGTCTTCCCACATGGAGGTATAGTGCAGCAAGAGCGGCATCCGCACCGCCTGCTCGCCGAGAAGAGCCAAATCATGGGCGGTGGTGTAATGATCGGCGGCATTGAGTCCATGCGGGTTGGAGAAGTGAGTGGAGGTCATTCCCAGACTTCGGGCGGTGCTGTTCATGTCCGCCACAAACGCGTCCGCCGATCCGGAAATATATTCCCCGAGGGCATAGGCCGCGTCGTTGGCCGATCCGATGGCGATGCCTTTCAACAAGTGATCGACGCTGAGCCGCTCGCCAGGTTCAAGCCATATTTGCGACCCGTTGACTCGATAGGCCTCTTCCGAAACCGGAACCAGCTCGTTGAGGGAAATTTTTTTCTGATTGATAGCCTTGACCGCCAAATAGAGCGTCATCAGCTTGGTGACGCTCGCCATGGGCAATTCTTCGTAGGCGTTTTTCTGATAGAGGACCCGCCCCGAGAGCCCATCCACCAACTCCACCGCCTTGGCTGTAACGGGCGGGGGCGCCGATTCAGTGGCGGCGATGGCTAATGTCCCGGAGCCCAGAGGACCGGCAAGAACCCCAAGAAACAAAAGCATATTGGTCAAGAGACGTCGCATCATAATTCCCCCAACATGAAATTTGAGGGTAGTATCAGCGGCAAGTCTCCCAATCATGCATGTGTCAGCACCTCTAGAACAGGCGCCAATTTCGGGAGAGAGCCCCCCACTGCGACAGAGGCCTGGATCATCTGAATGGCCCGTTCAGCATGGCCTGGCTCCCTAGCATAGACCTCTGCAACCAGGCCGTCTTCCGGCACCGCTTCGCCGAGACGGGCAAACCATCGGAGCCCCACGCCATAGTCAATCGGATCCTCTTTCTTTGTGCGTCCCGCCCCCAATGTTTGGGCCGCACGCCCCAGGGCGGCCGCATCAATGGCCGAAACCACGCCCGATGCCTTTATCCGCACCGCATATGGTTGGGCTAAGGGCAGTCCTTGTTCCACCGCCCTAACCTCACCCCCTTGGGCCGCAATCCAGCGCAAGAATTGCTCATAGGCCCTCCCGTCCGACAACGCGCTCTCCACCCTAGAGGAGGATTCCTCCAGCGAAATGTCCTGTGCCAGCGCAACCATATGCGCAGCCAGCGAGAGAACCTCCTCTCGCAAATCGGCCGGCCCCTCGCCGCGGAGACAGGCAACCGCCTCATTGACCTCCAAGGCATTCCCGATGGCATGACCCAAGGGCTCCTCCATGTTGGTCAACAGTGCGGTCACGCGCATGTGGTGGCTCTCACCGATTTGGATCATTAACCGCGCCAGTTCGCGGGCTCGCTCAACACTTTTCATCAGGGCACCCGATCCGACTTTCACATCCAGCACCAGGTTTGGGGCGCCGGCGGCCAATTTCTTAGACATGATGGAGGATGCAATCAACCCGAGACTATCCACGGTCCCTGTGACATCCCTAAGCGCGTAGAAAATGCCATCGGCGGGCGCCAGTCGGGCACTCTGCGCCACCACCGCCACGCCGACCTCCTCCACTTGCCGGGCCAGATGCGCGGCGTCCAAGCTCACCCGAAATCCTGGAATGCTCTCCAGCTTATCCAATGTCCCCCCAGTATGCCCTAGCCCGCGACCCGACATTTTGACCATGGGTATGCCGAGAGAGGAGACCAGCGGCGCAAGAATGAGAGTCGTCTTGTCGCCGACGCCCCCGGTGGAGTGCTTGTCGACCAGTCCCCGGTGGGGCACCGGATCGCTTCCCAGACGTGCCATGGCTTCGGTGAGCTCAAAAATGGCGCGAGGCTCCAAGCCATTGAGGTAGACCGCCATCAAAAAGGCCGCGATTTGATAGTCTGGAACCCGGCCCTCCACCACCGATGCCACGAATTGATGCACCAGCCCGGGCGCTAGGGGCCTCTTGTCCCGCACCGCCTCAATAATCTCAATCATGCCTTGTCACCCCGCAAAAGCGCATCCCACGGGTGGCCTGGTCCGACCGTTGTCAATTGCCACAACCCACCAAGCGTGGCTGCCATGTCGGCGAGCGTATGACGCGGCGGGTCGATGCGATGTGGAACTTGGGCGCCGTATGCCAGCCAGGGAACCCATTCGCGGGTATGGTCGGTGCCGCGGTAGGTTGGATCGCACCCGTGGTCGGCCGTAATCCATAACTGGTCATCGGCGTCCATGGCGTCCCAAAGTTCCGGCAGCATCCGATCCAATTCCTGGAGGGCTTTCACATATCCGGCCGCATCGCGCCGATGCCCGTAATGCGAATCAAACTCCACCAAATTGGTGAAGACAAAGCGATCGAAGCTGGGTTCCGCCAGCACTTCCCGCGTCTTGACCAATCCGTCCTTGTTGCTGGTTGTCTTGAGATGCCGGTCAAATCCCTGATTGGAGAAAATGTCGCCGATTTTCCCAATCGCGACCGTTTCAATTCCGGCTTCCTGCAATCGATCCACCATTGTGTCCCCCCAGGGCGCCACCGCATAATCATGCCGATTCGGCGTGCGCTGAAACTTGCCGGGGGTTCCGAGAAAAGGCCGTGCAATGATCCGGCCGACTAGATTGGGGCCTTGCATGATGCGTCTTGCGGCCTCGCACCACGCGTAGAGAGTGGACAGCGGAACAATCTCCTCATGGGCGGCAATTTGCAGCACACTATCGGCCGACGTGTAGACAATGGGCGCGCCTGTCTCCATGTGAAGCCCACCTAACTCGGCGATGATTGCCGTACCAGAGGCGGCGCGGTTCCCCAAAATAGGCCTGCCGAAGGCGGACTCCAATTCGGCTGCAACACTCGCGGGAAACCCTTCGGGGTAAGTGCGAAATGGCTCACTCACCATGAGGCCCATCATCTCCCAATGGCCGGCCAAGGTGTCTTTGCCGTTGGCCTGGGGTTCGACCTTCACCGCTGCTCCGCGGAGAGGCGCCGAGTCCGTCCCTTGCAGATGCAGAAGCTCACCGAGGCCCATGGCGGCCAAATTGGGGAGCGCGGCTCCACCGACCGCCTCTAGGGCATGGCCGATGGTATTGGCCCCGGTGTCGCCAAAACGCGCGGCATCGGGCGCTTCCCCGATGCCGCCGGAATCTATCACAATAAGGACCACTTGCATTCGCTATCCCCACCCTTTCACTGCCCCTTATTATGCCCGTGGATGCGCCTTATCGTAAACCGGCCGCAAACGGGCCCGACTCACATGGGTATAAATTTGCGTGGTTGAAATGTCCTGATGCCCCAGCATCTCCTGCACCGCCCGCAAGTCTGCGCCGTTTTCGATGAGATGGGTGGCGAAGGAATGTCGCAGGGTATGCGGTGTCAAGTCGCTGGCAATGCCCACCGCCTGCCCGTACTGCTTTAAAATCTTCCAAAAACCCTGGCGGGTGAGGGCGCTGCCCCGGTGGCTGAGAAAGAGCACCTCACCGCTCTTGCGCGAGGCCCACAGCGGGCGAACCTCATCCGAGTACCGCTCCACCCATTGGAGGGCCATACGCCCCATCGGCACATACCGCTCTTTCGATCCCTTGCCGATGCATCGGACGCGCGGGGGGTCTCGCCACCAATCGTTGATCGTCAGGTGGCATAGTTCACTCACCCGAAGACCCGTGGCATAAATCAACTCCAGCATGGCACGGTCGCGCACACCGATGGGGGTTAGAGTGTCTGGCGCCTCGATTAGTCGCACCACCTCATCGAGGGTGAGGACTCCCGGGAGGCGTCGGTCCGACTTAGGGGCATCGAGATTCTGAGTGGGATTCTCCAGCACCATCTCTTCCCTCTCCAAGAACCCATAGAAGGTTTTAAGGGCCGAAAGCCGTCGCGCCCGGGTGGCCGAGGAGCGGCCGGACCGCTTGAGAAACTCGAGGTATGACAGGACCTGTTCGCGCGATGTCCGGTTCGGGTGCTGCCGGCAGAAGGCGGAGAAATCGGCCAGGTCCCGTCCATAGGATTGAATTGTATTCTTGGCCAGATGCCGTTCGTACTCCAGATAATAGAGAAATTCGCGAATCTCGTCCTCCATGGTCCCACCCCTTAAGGCGAGGCTTCGCTGCGAAAGGTCAAAAGTCCTGCCCAAAACCATAGACGGCGCCCGGATGCCCCGGCAAGTCCACAGCCGCCCCATCGCCAACCTCATAATGAGCAATCGGCTGCAGTTGACTTCTTCATCAGCGCCGGCGGCGGGATCGACGTATTGCCCCAGCCAACCTGGCTGGCCCGTTCCGCCGTGTCCAACGATGGTCTCGTGGCGAGGCCCCAAGTCGAACGCATGCCAAAATGTGGTGTTTCGGGGATGCGGAAGCGCTCTACCCTGCAGTTTCGCTGTCGAATCACTGCCTGAGGGATGCCTGCAACCGCCGTTGAATGCTCCGTAGGGCCAAAGACCGGCAGCTCCTCAAGCAACCGGCCCTTGCTCACCAGAGCAAGGG
>JAKADO010000045.1 GCA_021820485.1 Bacillota bacterium | reverse complement strand
GCGCACACGCGCCGGAAGAGTTGCGGGATTTACAGAGGCAACTCGCTTAGCGGGTCACTAGGAGGCCGGAACTTTTACACCACTTGACAGGACATGATCGAGAAGCTGCCTGCAAAGATGCGAACACACTGAAAAACCGTTGTGGAAGCGCGCCGCAGCTTGCCACGATCCGCACCAACACGCTTGCCCGGGCGTCGGCACGCTACACTAGCGACTCACATTTGCCAAGGAGGGACATTCCATGGACAGCGTGGTGATTGCGACTGAACGGCTCAATCTCCGAACGATGACGACCCAAGATATCTCCGACCTACTCCAAATCTTCTCAGACCCGGTGGCCATGCGATTCTATCCGTCGACAATGACTGCCGCGGAGGCGATGGGATGGATCCAGCGAACGCTCAATAATTACGACACATACGGTGTGGGATTCTGGGTGGTCGAAGAGAAGGCCACCGGGCGGTTTTTAGGGCAATGCGGCATTATTCCCCAAGAGCTCGAGGGCATGCGGCAAATGGAAATCGCCTATCTGTTGGCGCGTCGGGAATGGGGACACGGGTATGCCACGGAAGCAGCCTTGGCCTGCAAGCAGTACGGGTTCAACACCATGGGCTATCACAAACTCATATCGTTGATTGATGTTCGAAACACCCCGTCGATTCGCGTCGCCGAACGGATTGGCATGCGGGTCGAACAAACCCTTGTCAAGTGGGGAAAGGAAGTCAAGGTCTATTCGGCAATCCCGGATTAGAATACCCGGCACGCTTAGGGGGGAGTTTAAGGGCGGCACAATGCAATGGGGGGCGAATAGCATGGCGCAGATTGTTTTTGGCATCGATCCGGACCTGCCATTCAATAAGCGAAACATCGAGACCGCTCTTAAGATGCAGGGCGTCCACTGGGCGGAAGCGGATCCCGGGACCCATGAGGTGGCAGTCGAGTTTGACCCGGCGCTGGTCAAGGAGTTGGATTTGCAATGGGCCATCCAGGGAATTGGCTTTAGGCCTTACGTGTTGGGGGAATCCAATGACCGGGGGAGTGGGGATTTCTAGCTCTCGCCCATGGCGGGCTGGGGACTTTGACTTTGAGGGGGAGGCGGAACCTGGCGAGAGCCCCGAGAGGTTTGGCCCGCCCGTCGCCAGACTTTTTCCGGCAGGCATTTTACGTGAAACCCGCCCCGTTCCCATCATGAAAAAGGCGCGTGCCATTCGCGGTGCGGTTCACGTGTAGGCATGGTGTGTTGGCAAACGATTGCAACGGGACGGCCAACTTCTGAGGTGCGCTTGGCGATGGCGCTGTGCGTGGCTTTAGGACGGCGTATACTAAAGACATCAATAGAATCCCTGCCAGGCGAAGGTGGCTCCGATATGACCTTTGGATTTCACATCTCTTATTGGACGGTCTTTGGAGAATTGGCACCCTATTTGGCGATCCCGGCGGCCATTATGCTGGTCCTCTTGCTCGGGACGTTCATCCCTCGCCAGTCGTCACGCCGCGCCGTGCGGTACCTTTTGCTGGGGCTTTTGGTCTTGTTCGTGGGCTTCGCATTTTTGATTCCTCTCGGCCAAGCGGGGGCTGGATGGACATATGCGGCAGGGCAGATTCGCGTGAACACGGGCTATGGCTCCGTCGTGTTCGCGGCCAAACGGGTGACTGCCCGGTGGGTTACGCACAACCCCGGTTACCAATTGGCGTTGCGCACAGATGGTACCGGCGCAGCGCATCTGCAAGCGGGCCGCTTTACACTTAAAAATGGCGTGCCGGCTAACGTGTTTGAGTATCAATCTGCCACGGGGCGATACCCGGTGCTCGCGCTGTCCTCCCATCGGACGCTCGTTTTGGTGTCCTCTCCCGGTGTTGAACGATTGATGGGCGCGCTCCACTCCGCGCCGCAAGTGGTTGCTGCGCCACCCCTGTCTTCCCGAAGAGCCTCGGAGGCGATCGCTCTCTGGACGGCCGGGCTCGTCGGCATTCTTGGCGTGGGAGCCCAATCCGCCATGGCGGTGCATTTCAGACCACGTCTTCCGGCGGACATGGCGGTGCATTTTGGTGTGTCCGGGAATCCGGACCGAACGGCCCCAACCTCACGTGCTCTCTATATGGGTCCAGCCATTGCTCTGGCACTGGGAGTGGTGGGGCTGGTGGTGGCATGGGGAGCGCCCGCCAATTTGACCGGCGTCCTGTTCATCGTCCCAGTTCAGGGTTTCATGCTGCTGGCCATGTATTGGATGTACCGCATGAATCTCCGAAGCGCCGCGAGTTAAGCGCGGGCGTCCGGGAGGTCTCTGGTGTGGTCGGCATTACCCCATTTCGGGAAATACAATTGGCCGTGACGATGAGGGGGTCGCGCGCGGCAATCCAAAGCATCAACCGACGCGCCCCGTTTCCGGATGCCGCGTTACAGAGGCCGCAGTCCGTGAATCGGCGCCCGGATCGTCGTCTAGAGTCTTGGGTCAATGGGCTCGCTTTCCAAAGCGAGAACGGCGTGTGCACATTCGTGGACGCGCCGCAATGGCTCCCGCGCGACGAATCGGTGCAGGCCCTCCAAGCCGAGGGAAAATTCGCGCAGTGCTAAGGCGCGTTTGGCGGACAACGGGCGGTGACGCAATCGCTCCAGATGCTCGGGAGCCGTGTAGTCGGGGCCGTAGATGAGGCGTAAGTATTCTCGCCCTCGCACCTTAATGGCGGGTTGCACCAGTTTGCCCTGGCCATTGCGAACGACAAAGGGGAGCGGCTTCACCACCATCCCCTCGTGGCCGGCGTCCGTAAGTTCTTCCCACCACCTGACGCCTTCGGCCATACTCTCAGGATCGTCCACGCGCACCCTCAGCATGGGTGTGGGATACAGGAGCCCGGGATCGGCCGCTGCCAATTTGCTTAATTGGCCAAGATGCCACAAGTGGTCGCGATCCGTGTATACCGCTCCCTCCGACGCCATCAGGTGGAACGGGGCAATTTTAAGGTCATCCACCGACTCTACCGGCCACACGTAGCGTCGGTACGCCTGAATATACCGCTCGATTCGCTGGAGTTGGGCGGTGACCTTGGATTGGAGGTCGGATGCCGGGACGCCGCGCTCGATGGCTCGCGCCAGGGCAGCGTTCGCCGCGCCAAGCCCCATTTGCCCTGCGCGGCCGACCGCCGCATATTGCCTCTTAATAAGATCTTGGGCCTTTAACGACCAGGGCATAATTTCGGCATCCATTAAGAGCCAGTCGGTTTTCAACTGTATAAAGAGTCCCGCCGTTTCCGCAGCTGCACGCACCCGTTCCACAAGAGCCCGTTCCACGGCAGGATCCTCAAAAAAGTGTCGCCCGGTTCGGGTGTAAACGATGCCAAAATCGCCGTGGGCAACTCCAAAGCGCTCTAAGGCGGCTTTTTCATCGCGGCACACGATAATCACGGCGCGCGAGCCCATGTGCTTTTGCTCACAGATGACCTCTGGCACCCCTTGTTGGCGAAAGTATGCGAAGGCTTCCGCCGGATGCTCCAAGGTGTCCGACTGTTGGCTTGTCTCGGCTGGCGACATGGTGGGGGGAAGGTATATCAGCCAGCGGGGATCGGCGGCAAAACGGCTCAATACTTCCAGCGCGGCTGCCGCATTCTCCTCGGGCACCACGACAGTTCCCGTCAAGCGCGTCTGTATGCGCCGCTTGCCCGAGACGTCGGCGATGTCGAGCACGTCGTCATGCGCCTGTTGCGCGGACAAAACGGACGTGGATCCAAAGCCGATGGGGCGGATGGGGTCTCGGTAGGTCTGAAGTGCCGTCACGTCGACCAGTTCTTTTTCCGGGTACCGCAGTGCCGTCAGCCGACCGCCAAAGACGCATCCGGTATCTACGTTAATCGTATTATTCAACCATTCCGGGTTCGGCACCGGGGTGTGCCCATACACAACCACAGCAGATCCGCGGTAGTCGGCGGCCCAATTGTAACGGATGGGCAAGCCAAATTCGTCCGTTTCACCGGTGGTCTCGCCATAGAGAGCAAATTCCCGCACGGCGGCTGAACCACGTCCGTGCATCGACTCGGGCAGTCCGGCATGCGCAACGACAAGCCGCCCGTCATCAAAGACGTAGTGACTGACTAAGCCGTCCAAGAACTGCAGCGTCCGCCTACGGAACTCGGCGGTCTCCTGGTTAAGCTGGTCAAGCGTTTCTTGCAGTCCGTGGGAGATGGTCACAGGTCGGCCTTTCAGTTTGCGTACCAATTTCCACTCGTGGTTACCGGAGACGCAAAAGGCTGATCCACTATCGACGGCGTCCATGACCAAGCGCAAAACGGCGGCAATTTTGGGGCCGCGGTCCACCAAGTCGCCCAGAAACACAAGCTTGCGCGCCTCGGGATGTTGGACGCGATACGACCCGTCGTCGGCCAAGGTGATGGCGTATCCCAACTTTTCGATGAGGGCGGTCAATTCGTCGTAGCAACCGTGGACATCACCAATAATGTCAAACGGCCCGCTTTCGTCGGTACGGTTGTTCCACAGCGGCTGCCGTTCCCACCGAAACGCCGCCACATCCTCCTCGGAGGAGAGGGTGATGACTTGGTGGATGCCCTCCCGGCGAAGCTTGGACAAGGACGAAGACAACTGGCGGATTTGACGTTCAATGATCGGTCGCTCGAGCTGTCGATCCGTTCGTCGAGCGTTGCGCTCCAAGCACACCTCTTTGGAGAGATTGAGGACAACGGCGGTGATGAGGACGTGATGCTTCCGGGCCAGGTCAATTAGGGACCGCCGAGCTTCGGGCCGGACATTGGTCGCGTCAATCACCGTCAGGCGCCCGCGTGCGAGGCGTTTGCCCGCAATATAGTGGAGAATATCGAAGGCATCTTGGGTGGCGTCTTGATTGGCGTCATCATCCGAGACCATGGCTCGGCAAGCGTCCGACGACAACACCTCGGTGGGGAGGAAGTGCTCCCGCGCAAAACTGGATTTCCCGGACCCCGAGGCGCCGACCAGCAGGATGAGCGAGAGCTCTGGAATTTTAGCGACCATGTTGGATAAACACCCCCATTTGACTTGGCGCCCCGGCGTCAATATCTTCGGGGCCTAGGCCTTGAATTTCCACGGCGTAGCCGAAACGATCGGCCACCGCCTGAGCCCACGCGGCAAATTGCTGGCGCGTCCATTCGAAGCGGTGGTCGCTATGGCGCATGCAGCCCGCCGCCAAAGCCGGAAACAATCGGTTGTATTCTGCGTTGGGTGTGGTGAGCACGACGACTTGGGGCCGGGCAAACTCGAAGACCACCCGCTCAAACGCGGGCAACCGGGCGGGGTCCAAGTGTTCAATGACTTCAACCAGGGCTGCGCCGTCGAACCCCTCGAGCCGGCGGTCGCGGTAGGTTAATGAACCGTGCAGCAAGGTCATCTTCCCTTGAAGGCGCGACGGGAGACGGTCCAGATGAAGCCGGTCCCTGGCATGTTCCAAGGCGATGTGGGAGACATCCAGCCCTACGATTTCGGTGAAGGCTGGATCGCGCAAGAGCTGCTGGAGGAGGCGACCTTCGCCGCATCCGAGGTCCAGCACACGGTGTACCCCGTGGTTTTTCAGCGTTTCGACCACTGCCTTGAGTCGTTGCTCATGCAGGGGTGGGATCCGTGCATTGAGAGACGGGGGATCGTCATCGGCCGCATCCTCGGGCGCCAATCGGGTCAATGCCTCGGTCACCAAGCGGCGGCTGCGCTTCAGGTACCGCCATGCGATGAGCTCACGTTCCGGATGCCTGTCCAGCCAGCCTTCGCCATGGCGCAGCAGCTTGGCCACTTCATCCTCGCCAACGTAGTAATGCTTGTCGTTATCGAGCACCGGAACGAGGACGTAGAGATGGCTTAGCAGTTGCTGCAGCGGTACGGTGGCGGACAAGCTGACCGTGTAATAGGGGCTCTCACCCCAGGCCGGAAATTCATCATCCAACGCAGCGCCGGTTATCGCCACGCGATAGCCCAATGGTTCAAAGAGACGACGAATGAGGGGCTCCCCACCTTGGGAGGGCAGTACGGCGATGCCGGCTTCCAGCGGCAGAGGTTGACTGACCAGATCCGGGCGGGCTTTGCAGTGCCCCGCCAGGGCAGTGCCAAAGACCTGCGCCAATGCGACCGAGAGGAACGACGAGACGGTGTAGGGGCGATCGTTCACATATTGGTGATTCATGCCGACACCGCCGGACTTGGGGCGGACCAGACCGACGGGGTCGACGCCCAACAGCAAGGCAGCGGTGCAGCGTTCCTCTGTGGCCTCGGGATAGAAGACGAACGCTTCTCCGAACGAGAGGGGAAATGTCTGCAGCCTTTCGGGATGCTTATGCAGCAGGTACCCAAGGTCCGTGGCTGGGCGATGAGTGGTCGTGAGGGTTAATAGCATGGCATCTTGAATTCCTTCCTCGAGACTAGGCGATAGACATTATGTCAGCGCATTGGACATTCATATAGGGAATTCCTTGTCGCCAGTTTAGCAAAACGCCCCTGACAACTGGGAATGAATTTCTTGGCGTGCGTCGCCACTGGCGGTTACGAGAGTAAGCCAGTTTGGGTGCCGTCGGTGTTCTCTGCTATGCTGAGTGCGACACGGAGAAGAGGGGGATGGCGATGAACATTCAGCGAGTCATGGTGGCGGGCAGCGGTGTGTTGGGAAGCCAAATCGCCTTTCAAACCGCGTATCGCGGCTATTCTGCAGTGGTCTACGATATCGACGACGAGGCACTCCAAAAGGGGCGAAACCGCATGGAAGAGCTAGCCGCTCGTTATGAACGGGATTTGGGTGCCTCGCCCGCGTCCCTAGCCGAGGCGCATGGTCGGGTGTCGTTTTTGAGCGATTTGGCACAAGCGGTCGAGTATGCCGATTTGGTCATTGAAGCCATTCCCGAGATTTTGTCGATCAAGAAAGCCTTTTACCAGCGATTGGGACAGATGGCCCCGGAGCACACCATCTTCGCGACCAATTCGTCGACGCTCGTCCCGAGCCAGATGGCGGTGGCGACCGGGAGGCCTGACCGGTTTGTGGCCTTGCATTTTGCCAATGAGATATGGAAGCATAACACGGCCGAGGTGATGCCCCATGCCGATACCTCCCCAGCGGTGTTCGATGCAGTTGTCGCGTTCGCTAAGTGCATTGGAATGGTGACTCTGCCAATCCACAAAGAACAGCCCGGCTACATTCTGAACTCATTGCTGGTGCCCCTTTTGGACGCCGCGCAAAAGCTCTGGTTCAACGGTGTGGCGGATGTCGAAACCATCGACAAGACATGGATGGTCGCAACCGGCGCCCCTCAAGGGCCCTTCGCCATTCTTGATGTGGTGGGGCTGAATACCGTCTACAATATCGCCATGGCCAAGGCGGAGGCCAGTGGCAATCCCCTTTACGGGCAAATTGCGGAACGCCTCAAACACGACTTCATTGACCAGGGAAAAATGGGGCTGCAAAGCGGAGAAGGCTTCTATCGCTATCCACATCCCGCATTCCGGGATCCCAACTTCACTAAGGAATAATCCCCGAAGAGATTCCCTCAGCTTAGCGGCAAGAAGACCTTGGTCCATTTCTTGCCGTCATTGACCGTCTTCCACAATGTGATGCGGGCGCCGTGCTGCTGGGCGAGATAGGCCACATGGGCGTTGACCAAGTCCACTGTGGGCGGATGGTTTTGGGATGCGTCCGGGGTGGGTAGAACGTTCCATGCCCCATCACTCCAGTGATACAACCGGTATGGATGGTGCGGCGAGCCTCCGACGATCCAGCCAGTCTTGGGATTCAGGAAAGACAAACCTCTTATCCACAGGGGGAGCCCCTCAGTCGGCATCATATGCGTCTCCCACAGCCTACCGCCGTCAGTGGTGGTTTGCAGGTAGAGCGAATGCTGCGGTGTTTGGTATCCGTTGGTACTGACAACCATGAACCCGGAGGTTATCGAGGAGAAGTGCACGCTTAGCGCCGACGGCGGAGCCTCGGAGGAAACTTGGGACCATGTCGACCATGACGCGCCGTTGTCGGCGGTTTTGGCGACCACTGTGTATGCTCCGGCGGAAGACCCATTGGCGAACCACCCGGTCGATGCGTGTCCAGGGAAGCTCAGTGCGGACGGCCCGTCCGAGCCGAGCAAGATTTTTTGCGTTTCCAGCGTCCATTGGGAGCCGCCGTCCGTCGTGGACAGCACTGCGTATCCGGCCGAACCCACGCCGGCTCCCCGGAAACAGCAGCGCGTGACCCAACCGAGCATTTTGGAAGGTTAACTGACTGATGGCTGCTAGGCCTGTGACGGCCTCCGTGGGCGAAGGCACAGCATGCATCTTGTTCCAACTCGCCAACGCGGTCCAACTCACGCCGTTAATCGTGCGGTAAATCGTTTCAGACACCCATGGACCATTAGGGGCCACAATCGTGCCCGCGACTCATCCACGGTGGGAGAGATGAAATCGATGGCGGAGATTGTGGCCGATTCACCGTGCGGCAGCGGGGATTCGGAGGGCGCTGAGACTTCGCGGGCGCATTGTGCGACGTGGGCTTGGGCGCCCGGATGTGGTAAGCGGCGATTGTCGCACCGCCGGCGATGAGTGCCGCTGCAAGGAGAGCCATACGTTTCATCATGATGCACCCTCCCGTCGTTTGCTCTGTCACTTGATACAATCGAAGGTTACTGAAGGTGGGCATGCGGTTAGACAGCGAATCCAGCCGGCTCCCCGGAAACAGCTGAGCTTCCGGGCCGCAGTGGTTTCCCGGAGTACCTGACTATGATTTCTCGCCCGGGAGATACCAAAATGTGGGATAATCGCCGTAAAAAGGAGTCGTGTTCCATGAATCCGATCCTTCTCGACTTTCCCCATGAATTTGAGACCGAGCGGTTGCTCATTCGGTGTCCATTGCCGGGTGACGGCCCCATGGTCAATGAGGCCATCGTGGAGTCCCAGGAAGAACTCAAGGAGTGGATGCCATTTGCGGTAACCGTGCCGTCTCTCGATGCGTCCGAGGAAAATGTTCGCCGTGCCCATGCCAACTTTCTGCTCCGCGAGGATTTGCGCCTCCATATGTTCTTAAAGTCGTCGGGGCGGTTTGTCGGCAGCACTGGACTTCACCGCATCAATTGGCACGTGGGACGTTTTGAAATTGGCTACTGGATTCGCACTTCGGAAGCCGGCCAAGGGTTGGTGACCGAAGCCGTCCATGGCATTGTGCAATGGGCTTCAGATCACTTGAATGCGCGGCGCATCGAGATTCGTTGCGATGCGCGCAACCTCCGAAGTCGGAAAATCGCAGAGCGGGCTGGGTTTTACCTGGAAGCGGTGCTCCGGCAAGACGAACCAGATGTCGACGGACTGCCAAGGGATACACCCGTCTATGTCAAATTACGATTGCCCACCGGCGAGTGGGGATACCCGTTCTCAGGGGACTTGAAGGAGGACGTCACCCATAGGCGGTAACGGGCACGGCCCGGACCTGCTCGTGTGGGATGAACCGTGGAACAAAGAAGTGCCTATGCCTTTGTGAGCTGAAACTTCATCGGACTGAGATCCGCGTGAATACCGCCAACAGGCGGAGTCGGGCGATTCCCGAGCGGCTGGGGTTTCGACAGGAAGGGATTATGCGCGAGGAATTCAAAACTGATGAAGGGTTCTCCGATGCGGTGGTCTATGGAATCTTGGATCGCGAATGGAATCGGTAATGGGCATCCCAGCCATTGGTAGAGCTGGCTGGGATGCCCTTGGGATCATGGCAAAGTACCGAAGGAGAGCGTGATTTGTATGGCTGTCCCCATGGAGATCCGTCCGATGGAGCACGGTGACGTCGACCTCGTCTTGATGGGACTGGCTCATCACGACGTCCGTAAACCGCGGACCTATATCGCCCGTTGTTGGCAGGAAAATCTGACCGGTCAACGGACGACGTTTCTCGCATTTTTCCATGGCAACTTTGCCGGTTGGGGCCATCTCGTCTACACCAGCAGCTATCTTTTCTTTCGGGAGAATGGGATTCCCGAGATTCAGAACTTCGACGTGACACCTCCCTTTCGCCGGCAAGGGGTCGGGTCCCGATTGATGGACGCCATCGAGGAGTTGGCCTTTCAGAAAAGCGACGTCATCGGTATTGGGGTCGGTCTCTATGCTGCTTACGGGGCAGCCCAAAGGATGTACATCAAACGTGGATACGTCCCAGATGGCCGCGGGCTGATGGTCCACTACGAACCAGTTGCCGCGGGGCGCTCCGTTCTTGTGGATGACGATCTCGTCTTGTTCCTCACCAAAAGAAGACGGTCAGAGGATTCGGGCACCGGGAATTGCTCTGGTCGGCATTCCGCCCAATAAGGTCTGGCGGGAGAGACGTCGATGAGTACCGACTATGGGTTCGGAGGAAAGCTCAGAGCTCATGCTCAGAAGCGTGATGAATCACTGGCCCTCTTGCCGACGGCAGCTGCTGCGCAAGGGAGGAACCGCGATTGTCTGCTTGATGTCATCAGCAGGTGTGAAGAGGAGCATGAGCACCGAGATCTGGACGTCCACGGCGCAGCACGACGCCTCAGCGAAACCGCGCCGGATGTAGGCCATTATCCAATAGGCCTTGGCGCTCCTCGCCGGTATGGGGCAAACCACGGAACTTGAGGTGGTGGGGAAAGGTTTGCAGAGTGTGCTGGGAGAACTCGGGAAGACGGTGCGGTCTCCCCTGGTGGATGTTCTAGCAGGAACCCCGGGCCTTCATCGCGAGGGTTCCGGGGTTCCGCAGACGGGCGGTTACGATGCAGCGGCCCGATAGAGGGCAAATCCCCAGACTGGAACAGCCACCGACAAAAAGAGTGCCGCCACGAAATAGAGCACGAAGCCGACTGCCGAGACCCGGGACAGCAATAGGGAAAGGCCCAGTACGGCAACATAGGCCAATACAGCCAGGAAGAGGCCGGCAAGAAGTCCGCCATAGTGACGTCTCTGAAACATCTGTCGGAAACTCTCACCCCAGGTTAACCGGTCAACAAAGAGTCCGCCGGCCATACGAAGTGCCCAGGGCAATGACAAAATAAACGCGACACCAGCCAGGATGCCGCCCACGAGATGCAATGGGATGCTGAGCAGTCCGCCCACAATGGAGAGAGCGAGAATCCAGAGGAATCCGAACAAATACAAGCCCCAGGCGCGGCCATAAAACCGCGCCGCGAAAGACCAGAAGGATTTCCAAGTGACCGGAGCGGCGGCGACGGCTTGGCCAAGCAAGCCATACACACCTGCCAGCAAAAAGGGCCCGGCTGCCAGAATGACGAGATACATCACTCCAAGGCCCGCTATTGCACGCCCGGGCTGCATGGTGGGAAGGGGTGCAGTGCCAGGCAATGTGGGATGATAGATGGAGGATACCAGCGTGCCCGCGCCGACCGCCGTAAGAATCACAACCATGAGGAGAACAAACACAATGGACCAAATCAGCGTGCTCCAGACAGCGCCTTTTCCAATGGTGCCGCGCCAGATGCGGAGACCTTCAGACAGCATGCCATCGCCTCTTTCCATGTAGAGGATTGGATTTGCAAGCAGCGAAGATAGGGATAGGATCCGGACTCTACCTGAATTATCGCACGGGATGGCTCGACGGTCTGTAGGCTAAAGTGTTTACGTGCCTGACCAAATTTTGGGTTCGCCCAACGGGCAATTTTGCGCTGACAAGAAATTGCCGCCGCCTGGCCTATTCGCTATGCTCGTTCCAGAGAAGGAGGCGGTCCGTTGCACACTTCGGAGGGGGCGCGGGATTGGGCAACATGGGGGATCGGGTGGGGCCTCGGGATTCTGCTCCTGTTGGCGTTCGCGGGCGTGCTCCCTATCCTGGTCATTGTCATCCTGAAATTCACGAACGTAGTCACTCTCGGCCAAGTGACCCATGGGTGGTCGGCAGTGGCGTACTCGGCAGAAACCGAGTTGTCCTTCGGCGCGGCCGGCGTTATCGCGTGGGCCGTGGCGGCGCGCCGCTACTGGTTTGGCGGCCCATGGCGGTGGCGTCTATGGATCAAGGGAGTGGTGGGCGGGCTCGCGCTGGGCGCGACGCTAACCATGGTTGGCGTGGGAATGCAGGAGTGGCTGGGGAAGACGCTGCCGTCAGATGCCAAGGACCTGGTGGGGCCGGTTGGACATCACCCCGGTCCCCTCATTGGGATGCTGATTGTTATTGCGCTATTGGCTCCGGTAATGGAAGAATGGTTCTTCCGGGGCACGCTTCAGACCAGTCTGGCTGGGGCGGTGGGCACGCCGGTTGCCGTGGGCGTGGTCTCCATCATTTTCGCCCTAGCCCACCAGCTCGATTCCCCGCATCCGCTGGCGCAACCCTGGCTGTGGGCGCCGATTCTTCCGCTGGCGGTTGTGCTTGGCATTGTTCGGGTTCGAACGGATTCGATGAGCGGAAACGTCGGCATTCATATGGGATTCAACTTGTGGGCTGCGCTGCTCATGTCGCTTCAGTTCTGGCGTTGATGGCGGTTGCGCCGGCGAACCAGTGACTTGTGGACGGAGACCGGGGAGTCTCTCGAGTCATCTAGTTGGGGAATTACGGCGGCCAAAAGAGTATTCCAGAGGGAGAGAGGGCTCGATGAGTGGCGGATTAAAGCTCGACAATATCATTTTCACCGGCCGGACTTACGAGGAGTACGTCCGCATGTTCAACTTGACCGCGGATGACGTGGCGACCCTGACGTTCTTCGTCTGCCCCGGCGGTGCATCCTCTTTTCCGGCGGTCGCGCATCAACGGGGAGGCCACGTGGTGGCCGGGGACATCGTTTACGGGTCGAGTCTCGCCGACCTCGAACACCGCGGACGGTCTAGCCTTGAGGCTATCCGCGGTGGGATGGGCGGGGCTCGGGCCGGATACCATTGGGACGCGTTCGGCGATGTGGACGGCCTCATCCGCATACGGGCCGAGGCACTCGACGCCTTTCTTGCCGACTACGAACAGGGATTGGGGGAAGGCCGGTACATTCCCTGCTCATTGCCGTCCGTTCCCTTGGGTGAGGGTGCGGTTGACATGGTTCTATCAGACCATCTCCTGTTTACGTATCCGCAATTCTTTGACAAGGCGTTTCATGTCGAGAGTCTTGAGTCCATGGTCCGGGTCGCGAGGAGGGAAGTCCGGATATTCCCCCTGATCGGCAGCGCGACAAGCCTCAGGCCACAGTATTTTGACGAGGTAATGGATTCCCTCCGGGCGCTGGGCTGTGAGGCGGCCGTGGAGACGGTCGCCTATCACTTTCAACAGGGAGCCAATGAGATGCTGCGCATCCGGAAGGTGCACTGACACCTCTTTCAGGCGCTAAACAGAAGGTAGGTTCTTCTGTTATGGTAGGATGTGATGTTGCATCACATATCTCTCTGAAGGGGTGGCTGAATGACCAAGTTATGGACTTCGGTAACAGTCGGACGAATGAAGCTTGCTCACCGCCTTGCCATGGCGCCTATGACACGCAGCCGCGCCCTGCCGGACGGCACACCGGGTGAGTTGAGCCCTCTGTACTACGCGCAGCGGGCATCGCTAGGATTGTTAATCAGCGAAGGGACCCAGCCATCAGATGATGGTCAAGGCTACCTCTTTACGCCCGGAATATACACCGACAAGCATATTGAAGGTTGGAAACGCGTGGCTGACCGCGTGCATGCGGCCGGTGGGCATCTCTTCATCCAGTTGATGCATGTGGGCCGGATATCCCATCCGGACAACACCCCGCATCATCGCCAACCGTTGGCGCCCTCAGCCATTGCGCCTGGAATTCCCATGTTTACCTTGTCCGGGATGCAGGAGATTCCGGTTCCCCGCGCCATGACGCTTGATGACGTGCACCGGGCAGTCGACGAATTCCGCTCGGCCGCCGCGGCGGCCGTGAAGGCGGGGGCGGACGGTGTGGAAATTCATGGAGCGAATGGCTACTTGGTGCATCAGTTTTTGGCGGAGAACGCCAACGTCCGCGCTGATGCGTACGGCGGTTCGCCCGAGAACCGGGCACGATTCGGCATTGAAGTAGCGCGGGCGGTGACCCAGGAAATTGGCGCGGACCGCACGGGATTCCGCATCTCGCCGGGGAGCTCGGCTGGTGGCTTGGATGAAGGGCCGCATGGCCTTGAGGTTTACCGCACGCTGATTCCACAGCTGGCGGAGCTAAATCTCGCATATCTGCACGTGCTTCACGCTGGAAATGAGGAGTTTCTCAAGGAAATCCGCGTCCTGTGGCCGCACGCGCTATTGGTCAATCGAGCCGGTCGGCCATTGGAGCGATTGAGCGTGGATGTGGATGAAGGCATCGCTGATGTGGCTCCCGTCGGGACATGGGCACTGGCCAATCCCGACCTCGTGGATCGGCTGAAGAGCGGGGCACCCCTGAACCCTGCCGATCCCGCGACATTCTATGGGGGAGATGCCCACGGGTATACAGATTATCCGACGATGACGGACTAGATCGGGTCGCGTACGAGGCGCTCAGGGATTCTCCCCGGGCGCCTTGTGTGCGGGAGTGCGGTGGAACATATTGCCAAATTTTGGCCAAGAAATTATAATGGGATGTCCGTTGCTTGGAAGACAGGCGGCGATATCGTGGGTGACAAGGTGGGATGCCCATATGAAATTGGCGGAAGCATTAGCGAATCGCAAGGCGCTTCAAGACCGTGTCGCGGCGTTGACCAACCGGGCCCGAAAGAGCGTCCTGGCCGTGGAGGGCCGGACTGCGACAGAATCTGCAGAGCGACTCATGGCGGACATTGCCATGGCGCTGGAACAATGGGAAAAGCGGGTCGTTGAGATTAATCAGGCCAACATGGAAATTCAGTTAGACAATGGAATGACGGTGATGGAGGCGCTTGCTCGGCGCGACCGGCTCACCCGCCACGTCGGTGTGCTTAACGAACTGATGCAGGTGGTGTTGGGTCCCGGCAATGAGCGTTATGCCATGATGCCGCGGGAAGCGGCGCAAATGATTCCGACTGTGGATATTTCTCAATTGCAGGCGGTTATCGACCAACTGACGGATGAGCGGCGAGATTTGGACTTGGCCATTCAAGAGGCTGGTTGGACGCACGAAATTAAGTCCTAGCTTAAGGCGCGGTGTAATGTGAAGGCGTCCTGTTTGCCGCCCATGGGGGGCAAACGAAAAGGTCTGTCAACCTTGACCGTACGGAGTACAGGGAACGGTGCATAGGCGCACGGGGCAGATCGCACAGGGTACTTTTGGGGGCGTGTTTTGCATGAGGGTGGGATCGGGGGGGCTTGAAGCGGCAAGTTTGGCGCTGAGGTGACTCAGCGCCTCATGCCTACGTTTCACCGACGCGTTCGCTCTTGGATCGCAACGGCGCTGACTGCGCCTCCCCAGGTTCGCATTCCACCCGCTAATGACCAAGCCTCATAGCCGCGCGACCGCAGGTATTGGGTCGCATAGGCGCTTCTCACACCGGCCGCGCAGACCACCAATACTGGCATGTCCCGCGAGAACGTTGGTGCGTCCAATTCTTCCATGGAGCACTGCCGCGCACGGGGAAGGTGACCCTTCAGGAACTCCGCCTCATCGCGGATGTCGAGAATGGTGAGATGCGGGTCCTCCATCATCCGCATGGCCTCCTCGGCGGTGACCGAAAAGGCGTCGGAGGCTGCCGCCGGCGTCGCTTGCGTGCGATCAGATCCCAACCCGCAAAACTGTTGGTAATCAATGAGTGCGGTAATGCGGGGGGTATCGCCGCAGACCAGGCAGTCCGGGTCTCGATGAAAGGGCATGCGATGCCAGCGACTGGCCAGCGCTTCATAGATTAGGAATGCACTGGACGGGGATTCCTCCAAGTTCAGCAGCACCTTTAACGCTTCGACCGCTTGCATGCTGCCGAGGACCCCGGCAACGGCACCGAAAATGCCGGCTTCCGCACAATCGGGCACGGTGCCGGGGGATGGCGGGGTCGGAAATAGGCAGCGATAGCAGCCAAGACCGGGGCGAAAGACCGCGAGTTGACCTTCAAATCGTAGAATGGCGGCGTCTACCACCGGCTTTTTCAGAAACACTGCGGCATCATTGACGAGGTAGCGCGCGGGGAAGTTGTCACTGCCATTCACAATTAAGTCATAGTTGGCGAACAGGTCGAGCGCATTGGCGGACGACAGAAATTCATCATGCTCTTGGATGCGAATGTCCGAATTGATCACGTTTAGCCGGTGCGCGGCAGACTGGGTTTTGGACCACCCAATGTGGGCTTCGTCATGCAGGATTTGCCGGTGCAGATTGGACAGTTCGACGGTGTCCCCATCCACCAATCCCAGCGTGCCCACACCCGCAGCCGCCAGATAGGCCGCTGCAGCGGACCCCAACGCGCCTGCCCCAACCACCAACACCCGGCTGGACATTAAGCGGCGTTGGCCGTTAATGCCGAGTTGCGGCAGTACAATTTGGCGTTGATACCGTGCCAGGTCTCGTCCCGTCAATTGCGATGCCCGGTCATTTTCCATTGTACGTTCCTCCCACTAAGGCTCTTCAGGCTAGCCGCCCGAAATGGCTCGCAAGATCCATATTTCGGCATCTCGAGCAAGCGCCAGCGATGCCTGAGAGCGAGGCGCCAGACGCCGGCCGGAAACAAATACGCTCAGATGCTCTCGGAAACGCCCGTCTGGCTCAAGAATCCACGAGACGATGCCGGGATGCCGGCGGTCCAGCGAGATGAGAACGTCCGTGCACGTGGCCGCGGCCTCCAGTGTGACTGCCGGAGCCGCGCCAAACTCGCGAGCCAAATCAGGCGGCAAGTGGACGGTAATCATGTTATTCCGCCACCACCACGGAATAAATCCGCGGCAGGTGCTGGGCCACCAGATGCCATGACGCGCCGGCGTCGGCGGAATGATAGACCTCTCCGGACGTCGTTCCAAAGTATAGGCCCAATGGTGAACCCTGGTCAGCCGTGAAGGCGTCGCGGAGAATGCCGCTATAGGAAGGGTTAGCTATCCCTTCGTGGAGAGGGGCCCAATGAGCGCCGCCATCCCGTGTTTCGTATGCGGCGAGCATGTTGTGGGGAGCCCAGCGCGGCCCACGCTCAAGGGGAATCACGTACGCCCGATCTGGCTCGCGGGGGTGTCCGACAATTGAGAATCCGAAGTCAGAGGGCAATGGGGATCCCACGTAGACCCAACTATCGCCATTATCGTCGGAACGATATACGCCGCCATGGTTTTGGAGCCAAATGCGGCCTTCCAGCGTCGGGGACAGCCAAAACTTGTGGACGCATTGCCCCGAATCGGGGAACTGTTGGTCATCCGGCATGAATTCCGCCCGAATGCCACGGTTGATGGGGCGCCAGGAGTCGCCGCCATCGTCTGTTCGGTAGATGCCGCCGGCCGAACACGCAATATAGATTCGGTCCGGGTTGAAGGCGTCTAGGGCGATGGTGTGCAGACACTTGCCCCCATATCCAGGTCCCCATGTCTCGTGTGTCGGGTGCTGACGCAGGGATTGGATTTCAGTCCATGTGTCTCCACCGTCATCCGATTGAAAGAGGCCGCTCGCCTCAACGCCTGCATAGAGGCGGCGGTCGCCGGCTGGTCGGATGGACCAGACACGCGTAACGCGTTCCGCATCGTCCGCGGCATACTCGAGGCCGCGGCCTCCGGTGTCCCATGTTTCGCCCCAGTCTTGGGACCTCCGAATGGATGGCCCGTAAAATTCAGAGTTTACTCCGGCGTATATCGTGCCATTCGTCGGATTGTAAGCACTGGTGTAGACAGGATCGCCCAGTAGAACGGGGTCGAGCACCTGCCAGTCTTTGCGGTTGGTCGTGCGGTAGCGAAACAGTCCTTTGGCGGTTCCCACCAATAGATGCACAGGTCCACATCCTTTCAGTTGTTGGGATAGCGTCGGGGAACAAATCCCGGTGCCGTCAAGGAGCCCTTGAGTGGGAGCCTGATCCGGTTGCTCAATGCCACGGCCGCAGGACAAAAGCGATGAGCGCGATGGACCTCGGGGCCCACGATCCCGGCTGCCAAGGTTGAATGGCGCAAAAGAGGAGTCACTCCCATCGTATCATGAACAACGAACCCAGTGTCCTCCTTTCCCACTGATAGTCGGCGTCAGCGGGATGCCTGTAGAATGGGACTTATCCACGGTTCCCGCCATCTCACGCTTCGGCGGCGATGAAGAGAAACAGTGGAATCCGCATTCGACGGGCATACTCTTCGGAGGTCAAACGATTCAAGGATGGCCGGGATTCCCGTAGGTCGGTCACGCGGAAGCCGGCCCGTCGGACGAGCGCGAAATAATCCTCGATGGTGCGATGGTATTTCAGAACGCTCGCTCCCATCCAATCGTCCGAACGCTCGCCGGTGTCGAAATAATGGTCCACAATCCAATTGGTTCGCCGCGGGGAGAGTGCGGCGCTCGCATTGGACGATGTCAATAGGGGGTGCTCCACAGAAAAGATGAATCGCCCTCCGGCAATCAGTGCACGATGCACTTTGGCAAAACAGGATTGAAGGTCCTCGATGTAATGGAGCACAAGGCGCGATGAGATCAGGTCGTATGCTCCCGCGGGGTAATCCCACTCTTCAATGGGGGCATGGACAATCTTTCCAATGGTACCCCGAAGCGTCTCCCGCCCCGCTTCCGCCATTTTCAAGGAGCCTTCCAAACCGGTGTATTGCGCGCAGCCCATGCCAATGAAGTCCAATCCCAGCTCTGCCGTTCCGCATCCCAAATCGAGGATGCGAGAATGCGCCACGTTGCCCACCATCTCTAAAAAGATAGGCCGCTCTATGGTGTCGTTCGGATTGTCGGGACGGGCCCGGCGTCGCCGGTATTCTTCAAAGACGCTGGGATTGTCGTAAAATTTTGGTCCTCGGTGCGCCATCCGCATCACCATCCTTCGTTATTGTAATGCAAGGCAAGCATGAGGGGGTGTGGGCCTCGGGAAGGCACGGCGCAAAAGGTTTTTCTCCGAAGAGGAAATTTGTTCTCGCGTCACGAACGATGGCGTATCGCAGCGATTTCTCACCACGGGCGAAGGTAACGTTACTGAGCGACCGTCCCGAGCCGGGAATCTCTGAGACATCATTCTAGGGGGGAACGATCGCGTGTACGACTTAGTCATCATCGGGGGAGGGGTTTGGGGTGTGGCCGCCGCCCTGTCCGCCGTGGAACAGCAATTCGGCCGAGTCCTCTTGGTGGAAGCGAATCCTTTTGTGGCCGGGGAAAGCAGTGCCAAGGCGGGAGGCATTGTCTCCGACTTTGTGGCTCACCCGGATGATCAGGCGTGGGTCGCCAGGAGCCGCGAACTCTTTTTGCAGGCTCAGCATGTGGGCGGCGACCGGACCATGATTCAGCTAAACGGCATGATTAGCCTCTGCACTCCACAGGAGGCCGAAGATCTTCGAGGACAAATTGCAAGCCTGCACGACCGAGGCATTGTGGCCGAGACATGGGATGGCAGACAGGCTACCGCACGCTATCCCGACTTAGACGGGTTGGCGCCCGATACGGTCGCAATTTGGACACCGGGCGACTGGCACGTGAACCCAACCGCCTATGCACAGGCCACGCTGGGAATGGCCCGTGAAAAGGGATTGAATGTCCGACTGGGGTATCGGGTGACCAAGATTCGCGTCGAGGAACGCCGGGTCGTATTGGAGGGCCCGGACGGCGGCATTGAAGCCGAGCGGGTGCTGGTGGCTGCAGGCACGTGGTCGCGCAAGCTTGTCCAGACGGCGGGAGACGATATTCCCTATCGGCCTTATCGAACCCAACTAGCCTCGCTCGATTTTCCTGGGGGCTACGACCTGCCCATTGTCCGTGAACTGGCCACCGACATGTACTTTGTTCCCGATGGCCCCCACAACTTGCTGGCGGGCGACGGCACGCGGCTCTGGGAGCATGACCCTGACAATTACCAAACAACGGGCGACGCGGACTTTGAGGATGATATCGCGGCGGGCGTCTTGCGTCTCTTTTCCAAGGGGGAGACGGCAGTTCTGCGGCGATCATGGGCCGGACTCTGCGGCGCAACGCCGGACCGGCGACCACTGATTGGGCTGGTGATGCCGAGGCTCTACATTGCGTGCGGCGACAACGGTTTTGGCATCAAGAGAGGGCCTGCCATAGGCGAATTCGCTTGCCGGGTCGCCATGGGGGAGGCGGAGGCTCCACGCCATTTGGATCCCCATCGTTTTCCGTCGGTTGACTTTCCGCTTCGTCCAGGCAGCGGGGGGACGTTCGCCAGCTAGCGGGAGGCCGTGTGTTTAGCCATATGGTGATGCTTGCTGGCCTTTGCCGCATCATCTGCCCAAGGGAGATCCGCCATGCGTGAATTTGAGCGCGTCATGCGCGACATAAAGCAATCCATCGATCACGGCCGCTTGCTCAATGGGCAAGCGTTGCCGTCGGAACGCCAGTCTGCCCTGCATTATCGTGTCAGCCGCTCTACGATCCGTCGGGCTTGGCAAGAACTCGAGGCGATTGGCTACATCACGTGGACCAGTCAATCGACGCCGACCGTCATTGGACCGCCGCAATGGCCCACCCGCGTCGAGCGGTCGCCGGTTGGGCGGATGGCGCCGGAACTGCAGCCGGGATTTTTGGGCGATTTGATGCAAGCGGCGGTGAGCCCGGCGCGCTACAACTTCGAGATCGGCATGCCAGATCCGGAGCTGTTTCCTGTCACGGACTTTCACCGGATCTTGCGTGAACTGTTCGGCAATCCGTCGCGCGAGGTATTTGGCTATTCGCCTACCGCCGGGCTCGAGCGCGTAAGACAGGCGATCCGTGAGGAATACCTGTTCCGCCGAGGCCTTAAGCCGCAAATGGAGGAAATTCTCGTCACCGCAGGATCTCTGCAGGGATTGGATCTCTTGACTCGTCTCTGGGTCCAGCCAGGGGATGTGGTTGTGGTGGAATCGCCCACCTTTGCTGGGGCACTGCATGTGTTTCGCTCCCATGGCGCTCGCATCGTCGGCATTCCGGTCGACCAGGAGGGGCTCCGCACGGATCTGCTGCCAACGCTCCTGCGCGGGTTGCCGACCCCACGCTTTCTCTATGTCCAGCCCGTGGCCCAAAATCCTACGGGAGTCACATTAAGTGCAAACCGACGGGAAGCATTGATGGCATGGGCGCGATCGGTTCACGTGCCCATCGTCGAAGACGATGCCTATGGATTCCTGGCCGATACGCCGCCTTTGGCGGCTCTGGACTTCTTTCCGGTGGTCTACCTCAATACGTTCTCAAAAATTCTAGCGCCGGGCATTCGGGTTGGCTTTCTGGTAGCCCCCGCTGATCTGGTTCGGCAATTGGCGTCCTTGAAACAGTTGAGCGACCTGCATACCGGGACGCTGAGCCAATTGGTGGCGGAAGGTTGGCTCCGAATGGCGGACATTGACGCTCACATCCAGCGTGCCCGCACCATCTATGGCTCGCGGATCAAGACGGCGGTCAAGGTGTTGTCCGGGATTCCGGAACTGGAGCCGTTCGCTGAACCGTCCCAGGGATTCTATCTATTTGCGCGGGTACCGTCGGGTACGGCAGTGCCCCATCTTCACCAAGAGGCTGTGAAACAGGAGATTCTTTTTGCTCCCGGGGAACCGTTTGGCGTGGAACGGCACGAGTTCCCAGAGTGGATTCGGCTCGCAGTCAGCGCGCAGCCTACCGCACAAATTGAAACGGGACTCCGGCGCCTGGCGCATTTGATTCGCCGAGAAGCCGGAGGTGGTTTGGGTGGTCTCTCCTGAAGAACCAGATGAGTGCCGCGGTCCTTGCGGGGGAGCCTCGAAGATCCTACCTTGAGAATCGTTAGCCAAAGGAGGATCGAGCGTGAGGCCCACAACAAAACTGATCCATAACACCGCGATGACTGAGACACAGTTCGGGGAGGCCAGCCCTGCCATCTATCGGGCTTCGACGTTCCAGCAGGATCCGAATGCCAATCAGGCCCCGTTTGTGTACAGCCGCATGAAAAACCCTACGCGGAGCGCCCTGGAAGCTGTGATGGCGGATCTTGAAGAGGGAGCAGCCGGGTTCGCGTTTTCGTCGGGCATGGCCGCCATTGCTGCGGTGCTCAATTTGTTGGATTCGGGAGATCACCTGATTGTGCCACGGGATCTCTATGGAGGCACGGACCAAATCCTTCGGGAGTTGGTGGGCCGCCAACAACTTTCGGTGAGCTACGTCGACATGACATCGCCGGAGGACATTCGAGCCCACGTGACTCCCAAGACCCGCGCGATTTATGTGGAGACCCCATCCAACCCCACATTGCGCATTACCGATTTGCGGGCCGTGGTGGGCTTGGCACAGGAGCATCACCTCATGACCATCGCGGACAACACCTTTATGTCTCCGTACTTGCAGCGCCCGTTAGCCATGGGCATTGATGTGGCCATCCATAGTGCCACTAAGTTTCTCGGTGGGCACAGCGACGTTACTGCAGGAGTTGCTGTCGCCCGCGATGCGAAAGTCGGGGAGGCCCTCGCCAAAATTCAAAGCATGTACGGCGGGATCTTGGGGCCGGACGATTCGTGGATGGTCATCCGCGGCATTAAAACGCTGGGAGTACGGCTGGATCGCGCGCAGAACAATGCCCATGCCTTGGCCCAATTCTTAGCTGGCCGGGAAGAGGTTGCTCAAGTGTACTTTCCTGGACTCCCGGACCATCCCGGGTTTGCTCTGCATCAATCGCAGGCCGAAGGCCCGGGGGCTGTCCTGTCGTTCACGCTGGTTCCTGAAATTTCGGTCAGGGATTTTGTCGGCGCATTGCGCTATGCCCTGTACGGAGTCAGTCTTGGTGGAGTGGAAACAATCGTCAGTCATCCGGAGACCATGTCGCACGCGGCAATGGATCCCCAAGTGCGCGAGTCTATCGGGATTACTTCCCAATTGCTTCGCGTGTCAGTGGGCATCGAGGACATTGAGGATTTAGTCGCAGATTTTCAGAATGCGCTGGATCAGGGGCGGCGGCATCGGGTGCTCTAGGCTTCTGGGCGGCATCCCACAGGAAGCAGATCCCAATCAGGACCCCTCCCCACGCGGGAGGGGTCCTGATGCTGAGACGCGTCTGCCCGCGTGCTGGCGAAGTTATCCTCAAAGAATCCAGATGCGGCAGGCCCCCATAAGAATGGCCGGGGGACGGCGGTGATTCAGGAGCGGCAGGTTCGCCGGGTGCGGACCTGCTGCTGGGTCTCCCGCTCTTGGACCGCCCGGCTTTGGAGGACGTACAATGTGCAATCGCAAACGCGGGCTTTCCATCGCTCTGTCCTCCGGATCGGGAAGGCGCACCGCGGCCAGGGCTCCACCTGACGGGATTGCGGCGGGAATGGCCCGCGCTCCGCGGGATGGGTTCCAGAGCGACAGGCGAGTCATTATCAAGCGGGCGATTCGCTGAACTTCGTTGCTTCGCATTTCATGCTCCTCCTTTAATAGCCGGCTGTCATCATTTTCTTAGAGATTCCGCGCTGACAAATCGCTCCAAGGTCTTAGCAGGGCTAAGGCATTAGTTTTACCTTGATGAGGAAACAATAAATCAACAATGTTTAAGTGTCAATTAAAAATATTAATAAGAGATGGGATTTAAGGGAATTCTGCCCTAGACGATGCGTGCAGGGCCCCCGACCGGGTGTGGAGGCCGCTCGTCCTGAATCGCCACGGGTTTGACGGCTCTGACGCCGGCGGTCGATACCCAGTAGGCGAAGTGGGCCTTCGGGCCAACGTCGGGCGTAGAGGCGGCAGGATTGCATGCGTCCAAGTCATCTCAATGTCCCGCTGGACGCGCGGTCGCAGCGAAAAAAATCCGTGGAATTGGTGGCAGAGGGCCCGGATTGAGCCCCGGGGACAATCTCTCGGAAACCGATGGATGGGGCGTGGCGCGTGTCAGTGGCATCGACCACCACGGAGATCCGCTTGGGAGAGGTTCGAGCCGCCCCCGCGAGAGGGCTTCGTCAACGCCATCACGCAGAGGGGCGAATGCCTTGGGGGAGGTTTTGGGATACTTTGGGGCCTGCCTCCGCGCGCGTTATGGGCTCTCTCGGGCGTCGGTCCAGTTCCAACGGACAACGGTATCCCAGAAGGCGCGCAGCGCGGGTTGTGCCCAGTGCCCCTTGTGCCTGACCAGTCGCATGGGCATGAACTGCGGTTCTCCGGGCCAAGGGAATGAAGCGAGAATGCCGGATTGGATTTCTTGCTCCACCGCCATGCGCGGTAGCACGCCATATCCCAACCCGGCACGAATGCACTGTTTGATAAGCTCGACGCTTCCAAGCTCCGTAACGGGGCTTCTTGCGCCGTGGCGCGCTAAGTAGGCTTCGAATCGAGCTCGATAACTGCCGGGTTCGGTGGCCAAGTGGGTGAAGGCTGCGAGATCCGCGGGGGCTAAGGGTCCTGGTTTGACCAACGGGTGATGCGGCGGAACGACAATGTGGATGGGTTCCTGCTGGAGTTCCACCGCGGCAAATTCGGGACTCTCATCGGGTTCGTCAAACATGACGGCAGCGTCGAGGCGGCCTGCGCGAAGCGATGCGCGATGGTCGTCGCAACTGCCGATGCTGACGGCAATCTCAATGTCCGGGAAGGACTGACGCATGGCGGCAATAATGCGGGGCAGTCGGTACGTCCCGGGGCTTTCGGCGGCCCCGACCAGAAGGCGTCCGCGCGGGGTGGTGTCGCTGGCGGCGGCTTTCGCCGCGCGTAGAATTTCGCGCGCTTGCCTGACGTGCGGGAGGAACCGCTGTCCCGCTTCTGTCAACTGCACCCGGCGACCCAAGCGATCGAACAGAGGCACACCAAGCTCGCGTTCCAGGGCGAGTATGTTCATACTCACGCTGGACTGCACGTAGCCTAAGCGGTCGGCGGCTGCGGTGAAGCTTTCGGTGTTCGCGACCGCTTCGAAGATTTCGAGTTGGCGGAGTTCCATCGTTTCCTCCATCGGAAATTATGATGATTCATATCATAAGCATTCGCTAGACAGATGGCAATATGGCCCCGTATGCTGACTCCCGTAGAGTCACGGGGGTGATGGGGATGGTTCGAGATCGGATTCCGAAGAGGCTGCCGGTGATTTTTTGGGTGTCAACCACGCCGCGGGATTGGAGGCTTCCTTCGGGCGTGCTCGGATGGGGATTGGTACACAACCGATGGCGCCGATTGGGAATGTTGTCGCATTTTGATTGGGTTCCTGTGCGCTGGTCGGACCACAAGCTTTGGCGTCTCTGGTGCGTCGTCGATGGCGTCCGACTGTTTGTTGATGGCGCCGCCGAGGCGTCGTTGGGGCGATGGGATGAGGTGCACGCGATTGCCCAGCCCGGAGGTGCATTAGTGCTGCGGGAGTCTTTGGATATTGAGCGGCACTTGGGGTGCGTCATGTGAGTGTTTTCACGGAGCGAGAGGCGTTTGGCCACCGTCAAGGACCGAACGCCCCTTTCTTTTGGTGACTTTGTGCCCTGTAGGGACCCGAGCACGGTCATGTAGCATTTTAACGAACTCTCCGTAATTTTACCGTCAATATTCCGTCATATGGCTAACCGAGGATACCCCAGAGCCCCTCGGGCGCTGTGTGTTCGGCGTGCCGTGAACACGTCGTTCGCCGCCTGATGTCACCTGTTGAGGAATTTGCAGAGTTCGCTGTCCCCTAGCTTGTCAGACGCCAAATGGGAGTGTGGAAAATATGGAGTGGGAAGTCATCGGCGACTTTTTGGAGTGGGATGCTGCGGATGCGGAACCGTTGCGGCGCATCCCCTGGAACCTAGTGGCAGAGCGGGTGACGCCTCGGTTCTACGCCAAGATTCAATCACAGAAGGATCTGGACTTGTTGGTGGGCAGTCCTGCGGCTTACCGAAAGCTGCAGGACTCGTTGAAGCACTATCTCGTGGACATGGACAAGCCTCCGGTCGGCAAATCCTATCGAGATCGCATCGATCGCATTGCCGCCGCGCACGTGCGGGTGGGGTTGACGCCTGACTGGTACCTTGGGGCGTATCGCCTAATTTGGGTGACCGTGTGGGATGTGGTCTCCGAGTCAGCCTATTCGCCCGCAGAGCAGAGTGCGATGGTCCATGCGGCATCCAAGCGGTTGATGGCAGACATGGTCCTCACCATCACCTCCTACCAGGCCCTCATCGACAGGCATCGCAACCAGTTGGAAGCTGCGCAAGAGACTATGGGGCGGGCCGGCCAGGAACTGACCGAGCGAGCGGGCCATCTGGCGACGGCGGCTGTTGAGTTGGACGCCACAGTTCAGCACGTCTTGGAAAGTGTCCGCGAAGTGGCAGCGCAATCGCAAACGGCCATGGCTCAGACGGCTGATGCTCGCAGCCAATCGGCGCAGGGGCGAAAAACGCTTGAACAACTGGCGGAGCAAACCGAATTGACCACACACTCTCTCCGGGAGGTGGGCGAGGCGCGGCAATCCTTGCAAAGCCAAACCGAAGCCATCCACGACGCCACGATAATGATTGGAACCATCGCTCGGCAGACAAATCTTCTGGCCCTCAATGCCGCCATTGAGGCGGCGCGGGCGGGTGACGCCGGTCGCGGATTTTCTGTGGTTGCGGAGGAAGTAAAGAAACTGTCGGAAGCGTCTCAGGCATCGACGCGGTCGATTGATGAAACAATTCGGGGCATTGGCACGCATCTCGAGGCTCTGACCCGATCGCTCTCCCAAGCGGGTGAGGTTCAGCGCGTCACGCTGCAGCGCAGCGAGGAGGCCAGGCAACGTTTTTACGGGATAGATGAAGTCATGGTGTCGGCTCTTCGCGCGATTGAGTTGGTGGATACGCAAGTTCAACAAATCGCAGCCGCCATGCAGCAAATGGGCGCTGCGGTGACCGAGGTGACGCGACAAGCGGATACGGTTGCGACGTGGGCGCGTCGCTTGACGGCTAATCACTAGACATCGCGGAGCGGAGGCCCTCGCGTGGACGTGCATCATGGTTGGAACCGGCGCCGGGCCAAGGCTCCGGATTTTTTGCGCCGCGACCTTTCGGCCTCCCCCTGCGTTACCTCTGTAGAGGTCGGTAGGGGGGGAAGCTTCGTGAATCGACAGGCTTTCATTTGGCCGATAGTGGGGTTGGGGATAGCTTTGGCGGGGTGTGGGGCAGCGTCTCCCCACGTCGCCCGCCAGCCGTTCCCAAACCGGCTAGGTATCCACGGA
>JAKADO010000044.1 GCA_021820485.1 Bacillota bacterium | reverse complement strand
TCTTGAATGCGATGGCACGTTGGACAATAGATGATGTGAACATAGTCGACGGCACTGGATCGCTGCCTTTTCGCGGCCGGGTGACAGTGGACGGGGACCGCATTTGTGGGGTTGAAAAAATTTCCGACCGGGCAGACGCAGACCTTACGGTCACCCCCGGATTCATCGATATGCATTCCCACTCTGATCTGCCTCTCTACGTAGACGGACGTGCAGTCAGCAAAGTGTCCCAAGGCATTACGACTGAAGTCATTGGTCAATGCGGCATCTCAGGCGCTCCGCTCTATGGGCACATGGTGGACGAGATTGGCCGCTACTTTGATCGCCATGGTCTCGACATCAAATACCGGACCATGGACGAGTATCTTTCTGGACTGGACCGCCGTGTCGCCGTCAACGTGGTGGCTCTCATCGGACACGGAACCATGCGGAGAGGGATACGGGGAGAGGGAAGCGAACCTTCCACACCGGACGAGATCCAACGCATGCAAGAGGCGGTGGATGAATCGATGAAGGCGGGGGCACGCGGGCTCTCCACGGGGTTGATATATGCTCCGGGCTGCTACACCCCGACTGAAGAGGTCATTGCGATTACGAAGGCGATTCGCCCGTACCAAGGCCTCTATTTTACTCATCTCCGCAATGAAGGGGATCGCTTGGTGGAAGCTGTCGAAGAAGCCATTCGCATCGTGCAGGAAGCCGGTGTAGGCCTTCAACTCTCACACCACAAGGCCATGGGACCTCATAACTGGGGCAAGACCCATGTGACCTTGAGCGAGGTTACCGATGTCATTGAGGGCGGTCTGGACGTCTATCTGGACCAATATCCCTACGAAGCAAGCGCCACGGATTTGTCCGCCCTTTTGCCTGATTGGGCATTGGACGGCGGGAAGGCGCGCGCTTTGGAGAGATTGCAAGATGCTGAGGCGCGACGGCGCATTGTGGAGGAAATCGATCCCAAGGAAACGCGGTTCGGATGGCATCGCACGCACGTTGGCACGGTCAGCAATCCCATCCACAAATCATTGGAAGGCAGGAGCCTTCAAGCCATTGCTGATCAGTGGCAGGTTGCCCCGATGGACGCCTTAATCAAAATCTTGGCAGAGAATCAGATGCGGGTAAGCATGATTCGTTTTGGCATGGGAATGGAAGACATCGAGCGCGTATTTCGTTTTCCCCGGACGCTCATTGGGACCGACGGCGGTGCTGTGGCGCCCGACGGGCCATTGTCGGGAGGTCATCCGCACCCCCGCAGTTACGGGACATTTCCGCGGGTCCTCCGGGATTTTGTTGTGGACAAGCAGTGGATATCTCTCGCTGAGGCCATTTACCGCATGACGGGAATGGCTGCGGAGCGCCTGAACCTTCTAGATCGCGGCAAGCTCCAACCGGGTTATTATGCGGACCTTGTTGTCATGAATTTGGACGAGGTGCGCGATTGCGCGACATTTGACAACCCCCACCAACCAGCATCGGGATTCGAAGCGGTTTACACGAATGGTGTAAAGGTATGGGACGGCAAGGCATCGACAGGGCTTATGCCGGGCGGGGCAATTCGGTTTGGTCGCTAATCCAACAATCGGCACTTGCGGATGCTAAAGGACCTATGATACCATGGTTTTTGCTTGCGGAGGGATACTCAAGCCGGTCGAAGAGGACGGTTTGCTAAACCGTTAGTAGGCTAATCGCCTAGCGTGGGTTCGAATCCCACTCCCTCCGCCATTATCTTGGCCAACTCCCAGTGATTGCATTTGCGAGAGCAGGGACAAGATGATACAATAACACCTGTTGTCGCGCCCGTAGCTCAGTGGATAGAGCGCCTGACTACGAATCAGGAGGCCTGAGGTTCAAATCCTCACGGGCGCACCATTAAATTTTGAAGTCGCCAAGAAGGGCGGCCTTTTTGTTGTATGAGGACTAGTCGTGATAAAACGCAAGGGCCGCGTTACGCGGTATGGGAAGACGCGCCACGTGAGCATGTCATACCCGACATCCCGCTCCAATCTGTCGAATGCGCCTTGATCTTTCCGGATTGGCCGCCCATGGTCGCCATGTTTTCAGGGAATTAGAAGGCGTGAACCAGTGAATTTACATGGGGGGTCCGTCCATGTGACGTCCACTCCTGGGCAAGGGAGCTGCTTTGCCGTGAGGATTCCGGTAACCGGTCCCGCGTCGGAGGGCGACTTTCGATAAACAAGGGTGGGCACCGCATTCCACTCCATGGATAGACACGGGAATATGTGTTGGCATCGTAGGGAAGAGGCTGTCCTTGGGGGACAGCCTCGGTTGCTTTCAGTAAACGGCTGCGAGCGGGTTAAGCTGATTCCTCCGAGGTCAAATGGACGTCTTTGATGCGTGAGCCGACGCCCCATGGGAGGAATAGCAGGACGGAGACCACCACCACAATCAGGCTTCCAACGTTGAAGCTAACCAAGGTCTTGGCGCCGACGCTCCCGATATAGGTCATCAATACCAGAAACAGCATATAGGCGATGTACCAGAGTGCTTGAACGAAGCCTTGTTTCACTTTATAGATGACACCAAATATCACGGCGGCCAGAAATACCAATATCACCGCGTATGGGACTGACGGCCAGCCACTCCAATAGACGACCAATGAAGCGGCCACAAACGCCAGCACGGCGATCACCTGCTTACCAAAAGATCCGGAAGCTCCGCTGCGATAGCGCGCCATCATGACCACAGGGTTGACTGAAAACCCCAAATAGCCGGCCACCACGGCATCACTAATCAGCGCATAAATGGATGGGAAAGGGGCCGCGATAAACGCGACGATAGCGCCGGTTATCGTGAACACGATGAGCGCCCACGCCGGCACGGCATAGTCTTGGTTCAACTGCTGGAGGCGGCGACTCACAATGCCAGACCGGCTCATCGCATAGAGAATGCGGCTGCCGGATCCTTGATAGATATAGCCGGTCACGAAAGGGCCTAGAATTGCGACGACTGCTGTCAAGCCAATGAGCCATCCGTAGTTGCCGGCATGAGCCATCACGAGGAAGGGGTTCCCGGGAATGCTGGAGACCGAGGCCCATGCTCCGGGATGAAGGTGCACGGTTGACCAGTTCAAGGCCACGACAAATGCGAGAGCGAATAGGATGTAGATGATCGTTTGTCCAAGCACCACCCAGACAATGGAGCGGGCCATTTCTTTGGGGGAAGTGATTTCGCCGCCATAGTCCGGGATCATGCGGATGCCGCCGAAGGCAAACATGGCTAAAGGAATTGCTGTCCACACACCCCGTATTCCGAAGGGGGTGAACCCGCCGAAATGCACCAAGTTTCCAAAATGCGCCATGGTGATAAACCCGATCGCGGCGAGGACGTAGAGCGCAACTTTTATAACGCCGATAAAATTGGTTGTTCGGGCAAACGCCTTGATTCCGTAATAGTTAAAGGGCAGAAACAGCAATACCAGTATGATGCCGGCAACCCCGCCCAGCACGGTGGGATTGCCCCCGGAAGCAATGAGATGCGGCCAAAAATAATTGATGCCTTCGACCGTCGCCAAGGCCTCAATGGGGGGAATAAAAAGATACCAGACCAAATCGGCAAATGCCGTCAGCATGTTGGTGGTGCGGCCATGGGTATACAAACTATACCGGGATGGGCCCCCTGCTTCAGGATAGGCTTGCCCCAACTCCATATACGTCAAGGCGACGAATAGATACATAATAGCGCCGATGATCCATGCGAGAATCACTCCCGGACCGGCCGCGGCCGCCATGCCCGCGTTACTGAAGAACACACCGGTTCCGATAGCACCCGCAATGCCTAGAATGACGAGGTCGCGAAACTTCAGTGATCGTTTAAGACCCAATGCCAACCCCTCCCGACACATTCGCTGTGCTTTTTTCTCAACATAGTACAATAATAAGTATAATCATTAATATTCAGTCGGAAAAGGGCGCATACACGTGAGGGTTCTAGTCATCGGAGGCGGATTGATCGGGTTGGCCACGGCCTATGTCAGTCGCCGAGGGGCACGGGTGACAGTGGTGGAGGCAAGGGCGGCCGGTCCCGTCCCGTCCCCCAGCGCCATTCCAACCGCACTCAGCGGGTTGCTCAAACCCAACAGCCCTTTTCATGTACGGCTCTCCGCCGTGCCTCGACTTGTTCCTTGGCTCGCCAACTTTCGCAGCTATTGTGATGATGCGCACTACCAAGCAGGGCTCCAGGCCAACTTAGCCTTGTGCCGATGGACCTTTCCCCTGATCGACGCATTTGCGAAAATGGGAGATGGTGGCCCGCCTCATGTTTCGTGAACCGCTCGACATTACGCAAGCGCCCTATGACCCGGCGAGATTTCACCGTCGCACCCCCGTTGCAATAGGAAGCAGGATGTTCTAGCGCCTCAGCGCGCCCCATAGGAAAGGATGATCGGCATCATGGCAGAGACAAGTGAAGTTGTCATCATTGGCGGAGGTCTGGTAGGTTTATCCATCGCCTATCATTTGGCAGAGCGAGGCGTCCGGCGCGTTGTGGTGCTGGAGCGCGAGGCAATGTGGGCTCGGGGTTCATCCGCCCGCAGCGCCGGAGGCGTTCGTCTCGAATTTTCCCATCCCAGCAGCATCCAATTTTCCCAATATGGACTCGCCATGTTTCAGAACTTCGAAGACCTCTTTGGGATTTCGGCGTCCTTCAATCCCTGTGGCTACTTGTTCATCACGCGCGAGCCGCAGCGGTGGGATGCCATGAAGGAGTTGGCTTCCATGCAAAGGACGCTCGGGGTCCCGGTCGAAACCCTTGCACCCGACGAGCTCCACGCGCGTTACAGCTACATTCACATGCCAGATGTGGTGGGGGCCACCTTTTGCGGGCAGGACGGGGTGGCCGATCCTGGAGCTGTTGCGTATGGGTGGATGCGGCGCGCCCAGGCGCTGGGGGTCGAGATCCGCCTCAATGCGCGAGTCACCGAGATAGCGCAGTCAGGTGGGCGTGTGATCGGCGTGGTCACCCAAGATGGTGCCGTCATCCATGCTCCGGTGGTTATCAATGCGGCAGGCCCGCAGGCCCGTTTTGTGGGCGCATTGGCCGGCCTCGATCTGCCGGTCTTTCCTTACCGACGCAGTGTATATGTCACGGACGCCTTTTCAGGACTTCCATCCGAGATTCCCATGACGTTGGAGTTCGAAAACACGTCCTATATCCGGCGCGAAGGCCGCTCCATATTGATGGGCATGTCCGACCCCCTCGAGCCCTCAAGCGACAATGTCGACACCGATCAGGCATCCCTCGAGAAGTTGGTCGGCACGGTACTGTCGTGGGTTCCGGCCTTGGAACAGGCCTCCATTATGCGAGGCTGGGCAGGGTTGTATGAAGTATCGCCGGACGACACTGCCATCATTGGAGAGGCGGAATCCCTGTCAGGGTTCTTTTATGCGGTTGGATTCAGTGGACATGGCTTTATGCATTCTCCGGCGGCGGGTCGTGTGGTGGCGGAACTGGTCACCGGCGCAGCGCCCTTTGTGGATCTCGCGCCGTTCGCGCTCGAGCGGTTCCGATACCAAACCACACATGAAACCTTCGTCATCTGACGATGGCCCCTGTCTACCCCCCCTTTGTTTCACGGCATTTCCCACATATGACAGTTGTCATGTCGCTTTCATGACATCGAACACTGGGTCTCGGATTCCTTTCCGCATACGCTTTGGGTGAAGAGTCCCAAGCAACTGCGAAGGGGGAAGAACGCTGTGACAACCATGGCCATCGAATGCCGCGGATTAAGCAAACGGTACGGAGCCTATCCGGCGCTGAGCAACGTGACGATCGCCATCCCCGAGGGTCGTACAGTGGCGATTTTGGGGCCCAACGGCGCCGGGAAAACCACATTCATTCATCTCTGGCTGGGCCTGTTGCATCCGAGCGAGGGGATCTGCTTTGTGTTGGGGCGCTCTCCCCGTGATGCCATAAACGAAGGATTAGTGGGAGCGGTGTTGCAGGAGACGGCGCTGCCGAGCCTAGTGACCGCGGCCGAGCTCTTGACCCAAATCGGGCGGTTTTATCGCCGCCCGCTTCCAGTGAAAGACGGTTTGGCACTGGCAGGCATTTCGGAGCTGGCGTCCCGCCGTGTGGACCGATTGTCTGGGGGCCAGCGCCGGCGGGTGGCTTTTGCCATGGCGCTGGTGGGCCAGCCGAGACTGCTGTTTCTGGATGAACCTACTGAGAGTATGGACCTGGATGCGCGGGAGGCATTTTGGCACCAAGTCGGGGTGTGGGCCGAGCACACGGGGCGGACCGTCTGTTTTTCCACGCACAATTTATCGGAGGCCGAACGGTATGCTGACGATGTCGTTGTTCTTAGCCGGGGCACGCTGGCGGCGTTCGATACGCCTGGGCAGTTGACCCGAGGTCGCGGAGCACGGGTGCGGTTCAGGGCCTCGGAGTCTTCCGCGCGTGCCCTGTCAGCGCGCTTGGGCGTCAATGTGCGTGCGCTTTCCGAACGCAATCGCTTTGAAGCGACTGGTGCGGACCTGGATGCGCTGCTGCGTGCGGTAGTGTCGGATCCGGCTTGCTCGGCGTTCGAACCGGTAAAGGATAGCTTGGAGGACGCCTTCCGGGACTTGGTTGGACGGCATGACTCGCAGGCAGAAGGAGGGATGATGCTATGAAAGCAACCATGGGTCAGGTGACGCTGGATCTCCTGAGAACGGTGCGGAATGTGCGCTATCTTATCTTTACTCTTGGGATTCCCGTTGGCTTCTATCTCTTGTATGGAGCGATGTACGGATCCAATCGCATTTTTGCCCACACTTTGTGGGGGGCGTATTTTCTCGTTTCCATGGCGACGTATGGGGCCATCGGCACGGCACTCAATGTGACAGGGGCTGAGGCAGCTCAGGAGCGGGCGGCGGGCTGGCAGAGATATCTGGCGCTCACGCCATTAACAGGTGCGCAGTATGTGGCGGCCAAAATCATCACCGCCCTCATCGCCAATCTCGGCGTGGTCATCCTTCTTACGCTGGTGGCGGGCCTGCGCGGCGTCGCGGTCTTCACCTTGCCGGTGCTTCCGGCCATCTTCAGCGTCTGGCTTGGATCCATCAGCTTTGCTGCCTTGGGACTCTGGATTGGTCAGGTGCTGAACAGCTCAACCGCGTCATACGGGGTCGTGGTTCTGTATCTCGTCCTGGGATTTTTAGGAGGTCTGTGGACTCCGCTCTCGATTCTTCCGCCCATCTTTGCCCACATCGCTTGGTATCTTCCTTCGTATGCAGCGGCGTCGCTGGGTTGGGCGGTCTTGGCGCACCACAGCGAGACGCTCCGCAATCTGGGAGTCTTGGCGGGATATATAATTGTGTTTGGAGGAGCAGGGGGTCTCTTATATGCACGGCGCGAGTTCCGAAGGGAGTAGCGGCCAGTGGCGATGGGCCATCGCCTCATCAGTGTGGTTGCTCTACCTGATCTATCCTATCAGCCAATTCATCCACCGGCCCGAGACACTGGCGCAGGACATCTTGGCCATGGTTATGCTGGGTACCTTTGTGGGCTTGTATGTGTGGGCTTGGATCCATCCGCGACTCGAGCCTCGCTGGTTGCTCACGGGGGGAGTCGGACTCACCGCACTATCGGTGCTCGCCATGTGGTGGCTGGCGCTTCCGACAGCGTTGGGCGGGCTGGTGTTTGTTGGTCCCCTGTTGGGATTCATTCGGTCGTGGCGGGTTCAGATAACTGGTGCTGTCGTGGTGCTGGGGATTATGGTCGCTTCATGGTTGGTGGGCCATGATTCCATGTCTCTCTTGTGGTCGTTGGGGTTGCCGTTCCTGGGTCTCGTAGTCGTCATGCGCATTTACGCCGACTACTGGCATCTTTTCCACCGGTTGCATCAGGCTGAAGATGCCGTCCGCGAGTTGGCGGTGGTCAATGAGCGGCTAAGGATGGCCCGCGATTTGCACGACATTGTCGGACACAATCTCTCGGTGGTGGCGCTGCGCGCGGAACTGGCGGCGCAGCAGGCGGGCGACACGGCCCCCGAAGCAGCGGCGGAAATGCTTCAGGTCGCGCAGTCGGCTCGGGAGGCGCTCCGCGATGTGCGGGCGGTGATCTCTCGGTGGCGGGTGGTGTCGTTTGAGGAAGAATGGACCAATGCGCAGCGAGTTCTGGCGTCCGCCGGCGTGAAGGCCACCGCTGCCACTGAGTGGGACGGCCTCGATCTGCCGCCCGAAGTCGACCGGGTATTCGGATTCTTTGTGCGGGAAGGCGTAACCAATATTCTGCGCCACAGCCGGGCCACGGAGTGCCGCTTGACGCTCAGCCGCGATGCCGAGGCGCTCTCGGTTCGGTTGGAGGACAATGGTGCCGCAACGATTGAGTTCAGGGATGAAGTTGGGTCGGGCCTCGCGGGTCTCCATGAGCGCTTCGGGGAGATAGGGGGCCGTCTTGCCGCTTTTCGGCAGGCGACCGGCTATGTGCTTGAAGCGACCGTTCCGTGGGGCGGGATAGGGGGGGAACCCGGTGCCACTCATTAGGCTGGTGATTATTGAAGACCAGTACCTGGTGCGCGATGCCTTGGCTCGGCTAATGTCCAAGGAGATGGGCGTTGAAGTTGTGGGCACAGCAGAGGACGGGCTAAGCGGATTGGCTTTGATTGAGCGAGAGAGCCCGGACGTCGCGTTGATTGACATTGAAATCCCCGTCATGGACGGCCTATCCGTGGTGGAGGCGATAACCGCCAAAGGGTTGCGGACGCACGCGGCCATACTGACCACCTTCGGCCGTCCTGGATATCTCGAACGGGCGTTGGCGGTGGGAGCGGCGGGGTTTCTACTCAAAGAGCAGCCGGTGCCCGTTTTGGCCGATCAGGTGAGGCGTCTCGCGCATGGGGAGCGTGTCATCAACGCCGAGCTTGCGGCGGCCGCCATGGTGGCTGGACCCAATCCGCTGTCGAGTCGGGAACGGGACATTCTTCGCCGCATCGCACAGGGGGAGTCCATCAGCGCAATCGCGCACGCGCTGTATCTGACGCACGGCACGGTTCGCAACTATCTCTCGTCCGCTATGCAAAAACTAGAGGCCGACAATCGCGCGGGAGCGGCCCGCGAGGCAGAGCGCCGCGGATGGATTTAGGGCGTGTATCATCCGGCCAACCGTCATGCCCGCGCAGGATCTCGTTTGACCGACCGGGACCAGGGAAGGGGGGCATGGCGTCCAATCACAAGCACGGGACCCTTCCGCCCCACCCCCCTTCCGCTATCGCATGGCGCCCAGAATATCGTTCACGATGTCATCCACCGATTCCAAGCCGACGGCAATGCGGAGCGTGTTGTCCGAAATGCCCATAAGAGCCAACGCCTCCGGGGATTGATTGCGATGGGAGGCAATGCGCGGGTATAGGCAAAGTGTGTAGACGTCCCCGACAGTCGTGGCCGAACCAACAACCTTCAAGTGGGACAGCAGATGAAACACCTGTTCGCGGCCGCCCGGCACATCAATCGTAACCACGGCGCCAAAGCCGCGGCCCGTGAAAAGCTTCTTCGCCGTTTCGTGGCTAGGGTGATCTGGAAGACCCGGATAATAGACGCGGTCAAACTCGCCGCTGGCTGACAGCCGTTCAGCAACCTGAGCCGCATTCTGGCACTGCCGCTCAAGCCGTATTCCCAATGTTTTCAATCCGCGGTGCAAGAGCCATGCGTCGAAGGGGCTAAGCACGCTTCCGCGCAGTTTGACGTATTGGTGCAGGCGTTGCTCATACAAGCTCCGACCTACCACGATGCCGCCTGTGGCATCCCCATGTCCGCCCAAATATTTGGTGGCGCTGTGCACGACTAGATCGGCTCCAAGCGTCAACGGGCGAAGCAGAACAGGTGTGGCAAAGGTGTTGTCCACAATGACTTGGCACCCAGCATCGTGGGCCAGCGCTATGACGGCGGGCAAGTCCGGCACCTTCATCAGCGGATTGGACAGCGTTTCCAGTAGAAGGCCTTTGGGTTGCCACGTTGTCAACGCATGGGCCAATTCTGCCAAATCAGCAGCATCAACGGTGTGCACCTGAATTCCCATCGGACCCCATACCTGCTCGCTTAGATTGATGGTGGCGCCATACAAGTCACGGCTTAAGAGCAGGTGATCGCCAGATTCCAAATGAATGGCGAATAGGGCAGCGTCCAGCGCCGCCATGCCCGAGCTGAAGGCTTGGGCGGTCTCGCCGTTCTCCAAGAGTCGCACCGCCTCACTAAACCCGTGCACGGTCGGATTGGCATGCCGCGAATAGGTAAATCCCGGTGCCTGTCCTCCTAAAATGGCGTCCAAGAGTTCGGGGCTCTCGGCACGAAAACTGGTGCTGGGTATTAAGGGTGGCGCGGTAGGCACTTGCTCAGGCCATGCATGGGCCTGTCCGGCATGGACGAAGAGAGTATCCAAGGATGTAATGTCTTTCATGTATGAAAAAATCTCCTTCCTGCTGTTGGGGAAGAAGAGAGGAGTAGTGAACGGTGGTGTTCGCGCGTACCTCTCATCTCGAAAGACCTGGGGTCTTTCCGGAATTGGCACCCACAGACACGGGTTGCCGGGCTTCATCGGGCCAGTCCCTCCGCCGCTCTCGATAAGAGGACCGCCGATTGGGCGGCCAAATCTATTGGCATGCTATCACAACCAGGAAGGGGTGTCCACACAACTTCATGCATGGCTTCGCCAAATTTTTTGGTTCGATTGCTACCCTGTGGGAGAGAGAATATTGAGGTAAATGGCGCAGGGATTCCCCGGATTCCAGGCGGGGTAGGGATCAATGATGTCAACCAGATGAAACCCCTGCGAAGCGTAGAACGCTCGCGTTGCGTCATAAGGTGGATAGTCTACCGTGGGAGCGAGCGTCTTCACGCCGACGCGAATGGCGACCGCCATATCATCACGCTCCTCGTATAGGTTGCCTGAACCACACTTTGTTTTGGATACATACATCCCCAGATAACTCAGGTGGCAGGGACGGCTCCATTTGGCGGAAAATGGCAACCATAGCAATTGTGACATTCCCGACGTTGTGATACCCGCTATTTATTCCCACCAAAGTCTTGCGAGATTTTTGCTGACTTTTCTCATAGGTACATCGTGTATAGCAATGAGTATCTTCTATCTACCTTCTCTACTTTATGACGAATCCTTCGTGTGCGTTTGTTGGCCGATGACACCTTATGTCATCGGCGGTTGGTCACGTCTCGTAGGGGTGGGGCGAGGCCGTGAAACAATCCATCAGGAGGCGGTCCGCGAGACGTGTACCAAAGCGCCGCCGATTAAACCGGTAGGGAGTTCCGCCAACAAAACGCGGAGTTCTCCCGGTAAAAATACCTTTATTTGGTTAACACAAACGTGACTGTACCGCGCCGTGCACGCTGTGGAAGGTACCGGAGATTTTTTCGTGGATTTTTACCGCCCGCAAGGTACGCTGGTACGGAAAACAATTCTGAAAATGTTTTAAAGTACCAGACATTAAATACCGTTTTATAATATTCGTATTATCGTGAGGAATCACATGTGATTCCTCACGATATGATGCCAGTGAATTTATCCCGGGTATGTGTAGAGAAGTGCCAGTGAAATATTCGCATGGGGTAACGACTCCGTGGGGGCCGACGGCACCCCAAATAAATGGCCAGCGTGATTTATGACGAGGCTGAGTAGGTACTAACTATTATGACTACATTATTTCGCCGGTACGCAATTTTCGAATTGCTCCATGATGTGGAATAATGGGACGGGGACCGGCAATTTTGATCAGCAAAATTACGAAAAATATATTATGGAAGACAACTCTGGAAATGAAATGGCCTATCCTGGAAGCATTCAGACAAGTGCAGATGGATTCGCAGTGTGGTGGAATAGTGCGACTTAAAGCACTTCACCGCGGCGGTTTCGGATCTATCCTAGGCTACACGGAACGGTGTAGCCTAGGATAGATTAGAGGACCTTGAACCGAGATCTCTTAGCATTAAAGAGAGGAGGCAGATCGATGCCGCGTCTGGTTACCCGGCCATGGTTGGCGGTATCCCTTTTCATGGTGACCATTGTAATCCTAGCGGGGGCTCTCCGAGACTCCAGCGGCTTAGGGATTAATACTCCCTCCCTCCCATGGCGATTTGTTGAAGCCACATGGGGAATGTCGGCGATTGTGATCCCGTTCCTCAGCATCTTCATGGCTCTATTGGTCGACTCTCCTTGGCGTGCTTTCTGGAACACCTGGCGTAGTCTTCTTTTCACCTTTGTTCTATCAGCCACCATGATCTGGCTGATCTTGGTGATTCAAAGTCGCGGTCGCATCGCCGCCCAAGCTCCAGAGCCTCTGCTGTTCGTCCTCGGCGGGTTTTCGGCTACTTTATTTCTTGGAACGGCGAGTACTGTGGCGGGAGTATTTCTTGGCACCATGGCTCGTTGGGCTGGCCGATATCGCATGGTGGCAGGCATCCTCGCTGCTCTAACCCTGATGGTCATCGAAGGACTGAGCCTCCAGCCTTACTTATTGCCCTTGCGTGTTTTCTATAACATCACAATAGGTGGAGCGGGACTTAGCCAGTCGTGGGGGATCCCAGCTTCTGGATTGCTCTTCCCATGGTCAACCTATATAATCATCCTCACCGTGTCAGCGGGTATCGCTTTACCCGCTCTCGTTGTATTATTCGCGCAATCGAAAGAGAACAAAATCCTTAAAAGTTAGAGGGTACGCGGGATTTGTGATGGATACGTAGGTTTACAGGGCGCTTGATATGGGGTGGCCAAAACGGATTTTGTGACATGCATCCCAGATAAGTCAGGTTGTAGGGACAGCCTTATTTGGATAAAACTTACAGAAGGGACCTGCGTACAGTTTCCGATGTATTATTTCGTTTAATTGTGCCTCGGAAAAATCCTACGATATTTTGACGTACTTTTCCTAACATACATCCCCCGATAGCTCAGGGAGTAGGGACGGGGTCTTTGGCCTACCCCAGAAAATTCGTCCAAAATCCCGACCATTTTTGGTGAATGTCTATCATGTATAGCAGGTATTGCAGGAATACCTGAGGGACGCCCAAGAAAAACTAGCCCGTCCCGCGGTGGCCGGGGGTTTGTGGCGTTGTCTGTTTCGGTCGGTCCCGGGCCGTTTGGCTAGGTGGCATAGGGGTGCGCCGTGGATTGGACACAGGCGATCAGCAACCGCGCGGCAATGCTGGTCTTCATCGGGCGGCGGTTAAAGCGATAGACGAATTCTTCGGGGTATAATTGGCGCCGGGCGCGGCCGCGCCCGTGGTAGGTACCATCAATGAAGGTCTTCGCGAGACTAATGACGGTATTGACCCAATGAAAGACCACGGGCGCCTCGGGATCGTCGCTGAGGGTGACTTCATGGTCGGCTTCGTGAGTACGCGCCCCCGCCGCATAAGCGGCGGCTCCATCGCTCCGCCAGACCCCTTGGTGTTCGACGCGGCGATCCAGCACTTCGAGGACGGTGTCGTTCGTGAGATCCGGCACGGCTTCCATAAAGATGTACCGGGGATGTCCTTGGCTCGTCAGACTGACGCCGACGATGACCGGATCCTGGTCCGTGCCGCGGCCGCGTTTCCCCGCTCCATGGCTGACCCCGCCAAAATAGGCATCATCAAGTTCGAGCAGCCCGCCCAATTGATACCGGGTATTGCGCTACTTCATGGCGTGTTGAATTTTGTGATGCATCAGCCAGGCCGTCGCATAATGCAAGCCGAGTTCTCGGCTCAGCGCCAAGGCGGACTTGCCCCCTTTGTCCACGGCCACCAAGAAAATGGCCAAAAACCAGACGCGCAAGGACACCTTGGTACGGTGAAAGAGCGTGCCGGCGGTGACGGACGCTTGATGATGGCAGGCCGTGCATTCATAGAGAGGAGCGGTCCGCTCGGATCGCTGAACGGTCCAGAATTTCGCCCTGGCACTTCGGACAGACAAACCCATTGGGCCACCGCTGCTGGAACAGATGTTCTTCGCAGGCGGCTTCCGTTCCGAAGGTATCTTGCCACTCCAGCAATGTCATGGGTTCCCCTCCACTTCATACCGGGATTTTAACCACGTTATACCAGGCTTCCTCCACTTTGGGGTGCCAACCTGAGTTATCTGGGGATGTATGTTTGGATATTCGGGTTGCCCAATGCGGATTCCTTCTTCGTCATGGCGCCGCGGGGGTGGGAGGGGGGGCGAGTATATCCGTACGATGGCAGGGAATAATACCAGGCAAAATTTGGGTTGAGGAGGGTCTGATATGTGGTTGATAATCGGCCTCGCGCTGATGGCACTGTGGGCGTTGGGATTCTTCCTGTGGCACCTAGGCACCATCATTTGGATTGCTTTGGTGGCCGCGGTGGTAGCCTTTGTATGGCACTGGGTCAGTCATCGCAACCAAGCTGCCAAGCCAAAGTCGTGACAGCTGCCCGAAGGCGGCGATGCATGCACCGAAGAGCAGAGATGCGAGCGAACCGCCCTAGGTACGGGCGGTTCACCTTTTTCGATACTTGCGTCGGTTGCAGCCGAGCATGAAGGTACGAGCCCCTTTCTCTGCAGGAAATGACACCGTGCCTCTCGAAGATACTCTCATGATGAGCGATGGGCGAGAGGAGCGGCGTCAATGAAGGCACTGACCTTGCCGGAAGTGGGACGGGTCGCATGCGAGGAGGTCTCAAATCCCCAGCTTCAACACTCCAGGGATGCCCTCGTGCGGGTTACGACCTCTGCCATCTGCGGTTCCGATTTGCATGTCTACCACGGACGCATTCAAGGGGTGGAACCCGGAGTGCCGATTGGCCATGAGTACGTGGGGATTGTGGAGTCTATCGGCGAGGGCGTGCGACGTTTTCGTCCCGGCGATCGTGTGACAGGATCCTTTTTTAATGCCTGTGGACATTGCTGGGCTTGCCAGCGGGGGTTGTTCTCCCAATGCGATCAGGCGGGCCTTTTCGGCTTCGGTCCGCGGTTCGGCGGATTGGGGGGAACGCAAGCCGAGTTGGTGCGCATTCCGGACGCAGACTATACGCTGGTGGCCCTGCCTGAGGAGATTTCTGACGAGCAGGGCATCTTGGTCGGGGACGTGCTCTCGACCGCCTACTTTGCTGTCCAGCGTGGCGAGATTCGGCCTGGCGACGCGGTGGCTGTCGTGGGTGCGGGCCCAGTAGGCCTTTTGGCCGTGGAACTTAGTTTCATCTTCGGGGCTGCGCAGGTTATTGCCCTGGATCGGGTGCCGAATCGCCTGATGCGCGCAGAAAGCCTTGGCGCGACCCCCGTTGCGGCCGACGCCAACGCTGTGAAACGCGTGCGAGGTCTGACCCGCGGACGGGGCGCGGATGTGGTGATTGAGGCGGTGGGCCATGCGGACGCACTCAAGCTGGCACTTCAGGTGGCCCGTGGCTTTGCCACTATTTCTGCAGCTGGCGTCTATACCGAGAATGCCTTACCCGTTTCGATGGGACGAGCGTTCGCCAAGGATTTCACCTTGCGTGCCGGAATGGCCAATGTTCAGGCGGTATTCGGCCCCGTCATCGAATTGCTGACACGGGGCCGCATTCATCCGGAGCGCCTTGTGACCCATCGGTTGCCCCTGGCGGAGGGCCCACACGGGTATCAACTGTTTGACCAGCGCCAGGCGTTGAAGGTGTTGCTGGAGGTCAGTCGCGCGCCCTCGCGGTAAGATTTTGCGGGCCATAGAGGCCGCCCAAGCGTCGGAAAAATGTTGTTGACAAGGGATTGGAAACTCATTATGGTCAAAGTGTACCATGCGTACTAGTACACTGAGACAGTCGATCAGGAGGGCCTTGCATGTGGTTTCGGGTCGATCCCCGATTAGCCACGCCCGTGTATCAGCAGGTTGTGGATGGCGTGAAGGAAGCGGTGGCCAAAGGGCTGTTGCGCTATGGCGACAGGCTTCCTTCGGTGCGTGAATTGGCCACCATGATGACGCTGAACCACAACACGGTGGCCAAGGCCTATCAGGAGTTGGAGCGCGAACGTGTCATCGAGGTGGTGCGTGGGCGTGGAACCTACGTGGCTCAGCCAGGGGTTGTTCCGGACCGAGAGGAACGCCTCGAGAAAATGGCTGAGACCATGCGGCTATTATGGGTGGAAGCGCACCATTTGCAGCTTAGCGAAGACGAATTCGTCAAGCTTTTTCAGCAATCGATGCAGGAATGGAACCGGGAGAGGGGGCGGGACAACGCATGACGCCGGCGATTGAGATGCGGGGAGTATCAAAGCGCTTTCGAGGGCGGACCGCTCTGGATCAGGTGGAATGGTTGGTCGCGGAGGGCAGCATCCATGGGCTGATCGGCGCCAACGGCGCTGGGAAGACGACGTTGCTCCGACTGGCCTTGGGTCTGCTCTGGCCAGATGATGGTGCGATTCACGTGTTGGGGGAGACCTTGAGGCGGGAAAATGCAGCCTTGCGTCAGCGAGTGCACTATGTGGCTTCGGGGCGCCCTCTGGTCGCCGGATTCCGGGTGGGCGAATGGACTCGCTACACAGGTCTTTTGTATCACCGCTGGGACGCCGCCCTCTGTCAAAAATTGTTGAAAGCCATGGAGATCCCCGTGGAAACCCCGATTGGCCATCTCTCCACTGGAATGCAAACTAGTTTGCAATTGGCGGTCGCCTTGGCTTCCCGGCCGCAACTGCTGCTGCTGGATGAGCCCACCAATGGGCTCGATGTGGTGGTGAAGCGCCAAATCCTCCAATTTATCATCGACATGGCCGCCCAAGAGGGAACCACCGTCGTGATCGCGACACACAACATTGAGGACGTCGAGCGGATGGCTGATACCGTATCCGTGCTGTACCGGGGCCGATTTGTCATGCAAGGGGAGTTGGACGGCATCAAGAGCCATATGCATCGACTGCAGGTGGTGCTTGACGAGTGGCCGCAGGCTCTGGCGCGCGATCCCCGCCTTACCCACGTGCAGCGCCGTGGCAACGTAGCCTTGGTGACTGTGGAAGGACCCCTGGAACCGCTGATGGAGGCATTTCGCGCGGCGGGAGCGGTCTTGGTGGAGCCGATTGAGATGGACTTGACAGAGGTCTTCCGTGCGATCCTCGAAAAGGAGGGATACAGCCGTGAGTCGCTCAGCTGGGAATCTCTCTAGATGGGGGCGCATCTTTCCTCTATCCCGAGCCGTCCGCTATCGCGAGTTCCGCATCAATCGGGCGGTATATCTCGGCACCGGTGTACTGATGGTGCTGCCATGGATTGTGCAGTTGGCCAACAACTCATGGGTGTGGAATCGCCTGACCAAGCAGGTGTTGCAAAGCACCATCTTCGGTTACGTGAACGGGGCCTTGGCGTTTTCCGTGTGGGATGTGATGTTGGCGGGCTTCCTGGGGGTGGCGGTGTGGTGGAACGATCGGAGCCGCGGGCGGTTGGGGTTGACTCTTGAGGGACCGGTGACGCGGCGCGAGGCGCTCCTGGCCAAGTTCTGGATGACATGGGGCACTATCGCGGCAACCTCGCTTCTCAATGGAATTCTTTTGGTCGTGACCGTCGTTCTCTCTGGTCTAAACGGCTGGGCAGGACCCGTATTGGTGAAGACGCTCCTCCTGTTGACTGTCGAGACGGTCGTGGCGGCCGCCACCATCGCCTTCGGTGCCGCGATGGGCAGCGCTATCTTCGCAGCCATCACCACCGCCATCGTGGGAGTCATTCCGCTGGTCGCAGCGTCGGTGGTCACGCACTTTGCCTATCCACCGTGGCCAGCAAGACCACAGCCGTGGCTTGCGGCGCTTATGAACGCACTAAGCCGATTGTCCCCTTTCACCTTCGACTATGGAACTGTGTCGTTGTCCGTTAGCCATAGCGCGCTCTTTCTATTGGGATCGGTTCTACTCGCATGCTTCGCGCTTCGGTGGTGGGACCGGGCACCTCAGGAACGCTTTCACGATCCGGTGTTCTTCCCGGCCTTGTGGTATGCCGTGTACGCCTTTTTGGCCGTACTTTCCGCATTCGTCACGGCGGCCTTGATTCAGCCTCTGGTGTTTCCCCCTACGCGTGAGACATGGCAATTTGTGGCTGAATTCGCGGCGTTTGCGGTGATTGAATGGTTTATGTGGCGGGCCATTATGCGCCGGATCGGCCGCACGGCACTTCGTTGGGGACCCGACGCCTAAGTGGAAGAAGGGAGGGATGAGAGTGGAACGCTTGTGGAGAGGCCTCCTGGCAATCCCATGGTTTGGCCGACTGATTCCGGAGCCGGCGCCTTGGTATCGCGAGTGGAGGGTCAATCGAGCGCTCTATGCCCTCGCGGCGGTCCTGGCGATCCTGCCCTGGATTCTGCAGTTGGCCGTCGCCGGTGGATATCCTGGGCCTATCCACGCCGTACTGGAAGACTATTTGGGCACACGTTCCGCCTTTCAATCGGCGGTGAGTGGAGCATTGGGCATGGCTCTCTTCTGGCATGATTGGGTACGGGGTGGGTTGGGCATGGCATTGGAGGGAGCGTTGTCCCGTCGGCAGGTGTTCTTGGCTAAGCTGTCGCTCGCGTTTGTCACCCTTGGCGCCAGCAACGCTGTGGTCGCGCTGATCCTCATCGTGGGCGCGCTGAGTTCGGGCTCTCCAGGGGTCGTTGGTCCCATCGCGATCACCGCACTCTTATGGCTCATCGTGCACATGGTGGCGCTTGTCATCGCCTTGGCGATGAGCACGGCCATGGGAAGTCTTCTGTTCGTCGCTCTAGCCACAGGACTTGTCGGGGGCATTCCTGATTTTGTCGCCCTGGGGTGGAGCGGCCTCATGAGTCTCATCTATCCCTTTCCCCAACCGCTTTGGGTCGGCCCTGTGTTTACCGCCATACAGCGGTTCTCGCCCTATGCCATGTATCCGGATGCCCACTGGAGTGTACTGGCTTACATGGTGGCGAATGTGCTGGCGGGCATGGGAATCTTGGCACTAGGTCTGCGCTGGTGGGATCGGGCGCCAACGGAGCGGTTTTCGGAAGCGGTCTACTTTCCCTGGTTGTGGAACTTGTTTTATGCCTTGTTGGCATTTCCATCATCCATGGTTGCGACGGTGGCGGTGACGCAAGGGCCCTTTTCATGGATGACATTGTTCTGGTTCATAGCATTCTTCGTGGTGGGCTGGCTTATCTGGCGATGGCTCATTATGACGATAGGACGGATAAGTTGGCAATTTCAAAGCACAAAAGCGCATTAAGGAGGTCCACAATGGATGCATCAATGGTAGAGACATCGGACGTTATGATTGATTTTCGCGACGTGACCAAGCGTTATGGGCGCACAACAGCGGTCGACCGTGTGTCGTTTCAAGTTCACCGCGGGGAAATTTGCGGGTTTCTAGGGCCTAACGGGGCGGGGAAGACGACCAGTCTCCGCATGCTGCTGGGGCTGGTGCATCCCACTTCGGGACATATCGAAATTCAAGGTATGGATGTCCAGGACAACACTGCGCGAGCCCTAGAGGGCGTGGGGGCAATTATTGAGGAATCGCATTTTTACCCCTACCTCACGGGTGAGCAGAACCTCCGGCAGGTGCTCCGCTTGCGCGGACTGGACGCCTCCCCTGAGGAAATTCGTGCGCGACTCTCGGAAGTGGGACTGGGAGAGGCAAGCGGGCGGCGCGTCAAGGGCTATTCCTTGGGTATGCGCCAGCGCTTGGCATTGGCTTTGGCGATGTTGCAAGACCCGGCCATTCTCATACTTGATGAGCCCATGAACGGATTGGATCCCGCAGCCATGCGTGAATTCCGCATGCATCTTTTGAATCTTGCAGAGTCCGGTGTGACGATTTTACTGTCGAGCCACATCCTGTCCGAGGTGGAGCAGTTGGCCACACGGCTGGTCTTTATCAACCAAGGCCGTGTGGTTGGCATCGAGAATCGCCGTGCCTCTGGTGCGAGCCAAGCTTATGTGCGGGCTGCCAACGCTGATCAACTGGCGGCATGGATCGATCGCGAGCGCATCGAGGCGCGAGCCGTAGACGATGGCGCTTTTGCCATACCACTCGAGAATCCAGCGGCCATCTCGGCCTTAATCCGGACCCTGGTCAACGCCGGCATCGACCTCGTGGAGGTAAAGCCGTTTGCCGAAAACCTCGAAAGCCAGTATCTGGACCGCATGGCGGTCTCTGAGGAGGTGCTTCACAATGAAGGGGCATAATATTTTTTCGGCCCTCTATCGCAACGAATTGGAGAAGCTCTGGGCGCATCGCGGCCGGACATTGGTGATTGCGTTTCTCGTCATGGTGCTGGGCGGCACCTTTCTTGTCTATCACGCCCAGCAGGCATCGCAGTCGGCGGTGCGCCAGAGCATAGCCTTTCAAAAGGCGCAGGTGGTTCAACTGAAAAACCAGGTGCGCCATGCCACGGGCACGGAGAAGCAAACGCTGCAATCCCAACTCCAGCAAGAGCAGCAGTCCATCTATCAAATGGAGCATCAAACCAATACGGTGAACGTGAAACAGCAAATCCAAGGGCTCGAGTCCGGATTGCAAAAGACACCGGTTGCGTTCAAAGGGGAAACCTTGGAATCTCTTGCCCTCGATCGCTATATGGTGGCCCATGGATTGTCGCATTACAATAACCAGACCGAGAACGGATTTCGCATTGTAGGCGAGCTTTTCGGCGGCACTGCCATGCTATTGTTTGCGCTATTGGCGGTGGGCATCTCGGGTGATCGGATCTCATCCGAAATGGAAGGGGGAACGTGGGGCGTCCTCTTGCTTCATGCCCCCCAGCGCGTCAAAGTCTACGTGGCCAAGCTTGTGGCCGCCCTCACGATGATGTGGGGGTTCATGATGGCATCGGCCATAGGATTTTTCGCCGCTGTGAGCGTCGCGCTGGGCGTGGGCAGCGCGATGGTGCCCCACGTGGTCGGGCTGCGTCTCACGGTTCGGCCGGGCACCGTGCCCCCGCAGCTCACGGTACCGGTTCAGCCGTTTCACATCCTTCCGCAGTGGTCCTACGACTTGATCGCATTGGCTTTGGCCATGCTGGCCATCGGGGGATTGATTGCGATTGCTGTCGCCCTGTCGATGTTGACCCGGTCAACCGTGTTCTCGTTGATTGTCGGGGCTGTTCTGGTGCTCAGCATGGTTCTCGCCCACGTTGCCGGACCCATGGCCATTGTGGACCCCGCGCTCCATCTGCCGCTAATGGGCGACTGGACGGGCAGCCTGGCGATGCAGTATGACATGATCGGAATGACCTTGAGAAATGGAGTGATTGTTCTGATGCTCTGGGTTATGGCAGCGGTCAGCTTTGGGGTGTGGTCTGCGCGCCGCCTTGACGTCTAGACTCCAAGGAAGGGCCTCCCTGTCGTTCACTCTCACGGCATGTTAGGATGTGAAGGACAGGGAGGCTTATGAATGCCGAATGACAGAGATGACAAAGGTCGTTTCCGGGTATTGCCCTCGCTTTACGAAATGTTGGGCCTCACCAGCGACGCGTTTGTTGGCGCTATGAAAGAAGCAGTCTGGGTGCCAGGCGGAGTCGACCAATTGTCGGATATCATTATTCGCGCTTTTGGCCAAAATGAATTGGCACGGATCATCCAGGAACTCCCGGACATCCCGGAAGTCATGGCTCTCATTGGGCGGATTCTGATCGCGCTCAATGATTACCCCGAGCGCGAGACGCTGGGCCAAGAGGTCATTGCCCGGGCCCGCCAAGCAGGTCCGGCAGCCATTCGTTACCTCTCCCCGTATTCGTGGTATCCTCCGGTTGAGGAAATTCGGGAATTCCTGGTGTCGCCCTATCGATTGCACGCGGCCTCGCTGATGATGCGCATGCGGTGGGGGGGCACATTCGAAGGAATTGAGGCGGTTTGGGTGCTTCGCTTTGCTGCGGGGAGCAGTGGCGAAGCGTACTTTGTCACCGACGGAGCTGAACAACAAGCCTTTGACGAGATGCAGTGGCAGCCGATTACCATGGAGGACGCGCTGGGACTGATTACGCTGGTGGGTTTGGTACAATCGGCCGTTAACAACCAGTTTCCGTTCGACGGGATGACCGGGGTTGGGCTCTGGATGGTTTTGGCGGGAGGGCGCGAAGTGCGGCCGTGGATTGACGCGTCGTACGCGCTCGAGACGGAGCCGCTGTCGGCAGAAAACGCAGCGCGCGCCTATGTCAACGCACTGAACAACGGAGACTACGCAGCCGCCTATGACTTGTTGGCGCCAGATGCACGGCCGGATGACATTTTGGATTACATCGAGCAGGAGTCGGCGGACATGCCAGCGGCTGGAGACCTATGGCGCCTGGACGCCGAGACGAGGGTTCCGGCCGATCATCGTCCCACGCTGGTAGCCGAGGCCTGGTATTGGACGGATGATCAGCTCTGGGAACGGCAGACGGAGATGGAAATGGTCCGGGACGCCGATCAGCACTGGCGCATCGCGCGCATTGATGTGAAGTCGGAAAGAGCCCTCGATGAATCGTCTGTTGAACGGTATTTGGGCCAATATCCGCGCTACTACGCTATCCTGCCCATTCAGGACATTGAGGACTTGGTCGATTTGCTGCCAGCGCCCCCAACTCGAGGAGGAGAGGGAGTCGTGCACTTTTCGGATGGGCCAGAATTCGACTACCGCGAGCCCTTTGACATGGGGGCAAGCCGGGACGTGGACTGGACCATCATTCTGGGAGAACCGGGCTATGTGATGATTTTCGCACGCGATGAACTGTTGCTGCGGCGAGAGCTCACCCGCCTGCAGGACGACGAGGCGGTGGGCGACGTCGCCCGCACGGGGGTCGTCGACCTGCTGACGGAAGATCGCATTCAGCGCGCAGCGGAGGACGGCCCCGACGCGCTTAAAGGATTGCTGGACCGGCTCGATCGCCAATAAATCCGAGGAGTGAAAAAGGAGCGGTGTCCGCTCCTTTTTCTCGATGTTAGGCGAGGTAATTACGGTATTGCTCGCGCAACGCCCGCTTCAAAAACTTCCCCACGGATGTTTTGGGAACTTCATCAATGAAGAGAATGTCATCCGGCAGCTGCCACTTGGCGAATCGGGTGGCCAACAACGTCACCAACTCACTTTTGTCGACGGTGGCTCCGTCCTTCAAGACGACGAATGCGAGAGGGCGTTCATCCCATTTGGGGTGCGGCACGCCGACCACCGCCGCTTCGAAGACGGCTGGATGCGCCATCAAGGCGTTTTCCAGGTCCACCGACGAAATCCATTCGCCGCCGCTTTTGATGACATCCTTGGTGCGGTCCACAATGTGGATATAGCCTTCCTTGTCGATGGCCGCCACGTCCCCGGTGTGCAGCCACCCATCGATGAAGGTGGCGGCGCTGCGTTCGTCGCGGTAATATTCATCGGCAATCCATGGGCCTTGAATGCACATTTCACCGGCTTGTTCGCCATCCCACGGCAGGTCTTGGCCGTCTCGCTCCAAGCGAATGGTTAATCCCGGCACCAATAGACCCTGGGACGACTTGACCGAGAGTTGCTCGCTCGCTGGCAGGGATTGGTGGTGGCTCTTTAGTCGTGCCACACTGGCGATAGGACTGGTCTCTGTCATGCCATACGCATGGATGAAGGGAATGTGGAAGCGTTCCTCGTAGGTCCGAATGAGCGCCTCGGGTGCCGCCGACCCGCCGCAGACGGCAGCCCTGAGCTTCAACGGCGTGGGTTGCGCCTCCAGCTCCTTGGCGAGTCCCATCCACACGGTCGGTACGCCGGCGGCCAAGGTGACGCCTTCTTCGGCCATCAAGTCCAACAGCGTTTTTGGCTGCGGGGCAGGGCCAGGCAAGACGATTTTGCAGCCGAACCACAGTGCGGCAAATGGCAGCCCCCACGCATTGACGTGAAACATGGGCACCACCGGCAAGGTCGCGTCCTGCATGGAGAGAGCCAACGTGTTGGCCAAGCCCAACGTCAGGCTGTGAAGGTAGATTCCGCGGTGGGAGTAGACCACCCCTTTCGGATTGCCGGTGGTGGCCGACGTATAGCACATCCCCATGGGGGCATTCTCGTCGAGGTCAGGATAGGCAAAGTGGGGATCGCCTTCAGCGATAAGCGTCTCATAATCGTAGGCATTGGACACGGGGTCGGTCGACTGCGGAGGTCCCGTCAGCAGAATCGCCTCGACCGAGGTCAATTGTTCGCGTACCGGTGCCAACAAGGGCCAGAGCGTGCGGTCGACAATCAAGACACGGTCCCCGGCATGATTGATGATGTACGCAATTTGATCGGCAGGCAACCGAATGTTAATGGTGTGGAGGACGGCACCCATGGCAGGCACACCGAAATACGCCTCCATGTGATACTGATCATTCCAGAGGAAAGTGCCCACCCGATCGCCGACCTCGACCCCCAACTTTGCCAATGCCGACGATAGTTGGCGGGTGCGGGCGCCGTATTCCTCATAGGTATAACGATGCATTCCGTGGTGGGTTCGGGACACAATCTCTTGATTGGGGAAGTAGGTCATCGCGTAATCAAATAGGTGACGCAGGAGCAACGGTGTCTTCATCACGGCAAATCAACACCCCTTACCGCTATTTCTGTAAATAATTGACGCTTGTATGTTAACACAGAAAATTGGGTTCATATAGGGCGCACAGCTCGGAGGGGGAATTTGCCACGAACATGTCGAAGGCCTTTCGCAGGTGATGTTATGGCCAAGACTTTTGACCCAGCCGGTTTTCGTGCGCGCGTAGGGCCCGTTCCGTTTCTTGCGGTGGCCACTTTGTCACAGACGGGCATGTCGTTCGTGCAACAAGGCATTGTGGTGATGGGTGTGTTTTTTGCATCCGCCTTTCATCTCTCGCTTGCGCAGATGGGTTTGGTCACCACGGCCCTTTCGCTGGGCGTGATGACGTCGATGGTGGTCATGGGCGCGGCGGCCGACCGGATTGGACCGCGGCGGCTGCTGTTTTTTGGCTCCCTGGCCATGTCTGTGTTGGCCCTAGGACTCTTGGTGATTTCCGGCTTTTATGCACTATTGGTGCTGCTCTTTTTTTTGGGCATTGCGCTGGCGATTGCTCCAGCCTCCGGGACGAAAGCGGTCTTTACGGCGTTCCACGATAGGCCGCGCGGCATGGTCATGGGCATCCGGCAAACGGGAGTGCCGTTAGGTGCCTTGCTGGCTGCGAGTTTGCTACCGCGCCTGATTGCCCATGGCGGCTTTCCCGAGGTTTTTTGGCTGTTTGGCGTAGAGCTCATTGTGATGGGGTGGGCATTCAGTGGCGTCATGATGAGCTGGCCAAAACCCGCGGCGCGTCGCGGGCAGGTTCGCCTCGACCGCCGGGTCCTCAGTCAAGTTTGGCGGCCTGGATTGGTGGCGATTTTGCTGGTGTCAGGCCAGTACCTGCTGTTAGGATTTACGCTGGACGATTTGCACCGAGTGCATCACCTCAACTTGACCACCGCCGGACTGGTGCTCGCGGTATCCCAATTCGGCGGTGGATTGGGCCGTGTCGTCACCGGCATCGTGAGCGACCGATTGGGCGGACGGCGAACGCCCGTGATTATTGCTTGCGGTGTCGTCGGGGCGCTGATGGCATGGGCCGTGGCTATGATGCCCGCTGGTGCGCCATTGGCGTTGCTCGTGCCCGTCTGGTTTGTGTTTGGGATGGGCGCGGTTGGCTGGAATGCGCTTACCATGACGTGGGCCGGCGAGTCGGTACCGCCCGAACACTCCGGATTCGCCATGAGCAGTGTGGGCACGGCCGCTTTCTTAGGGTCTGCGATATTTCCTCCGCTCTTCGGAGCGCTTGTCGATGCAACCCATCACTATAGTGTGGGTTGGGCGCTCTTGGGCTTTGTGTTGATGGGCGCTGCGATCCTAACACGGATTTTCGCCCAGCAGCTGAGACGGCATGAGGCCCCCGCTGCGTCCTAGCGGGGGCCGTGTTTCACGAGGAGCTGCGTTGCTTCTCGAGCTGCCGAAGTTCAATGCGCCGAATTTTGCCGCTGGTGGTTTTAGGCAAGGATGTGACGAATTCGATGGCTCGCGGATATTTGTAGGGTGCGGTGATGTGCTTGACGTGCTCTTGCAGATCGCTGACCAAGGCCGGGTCCTCGGCGTCGGCGGGATTTCGAAGAATGACAAATGCTTTGACAATGTGGCCGCGTTCCGCGTCCGGACTGGCTACGACGGCGCACTCGGCGACTTTGGGATGTTTGACCAGCGCGTCCTCGACCTCAAAGGGCCCGATGGTGTATCCAGCCGAAATAATGATGTCGTCGGCGCGCCCCTCAAACCAGATGTAACCATCTTCATCGAATCGGCCTTGATCACCGGTGATGTACCACTCGCCGCGATACGAGGCCTGGGTGCGCTCTGGGTCGTTCAGGTATCCTTGAAAGAGAGCTGGGTGGCTCCGGTGCACGGCAATGTGGCCCACGATGCCGGTGGGAACAGGGGTGCCGTGGTCATCCACAATCGCCACAGGCATGCCGGGAAAGGGCTTCCCCATCGAACCGGGACGGACCGGCGTGTCTTGCAAGGTCCCCACCAAGAGGCTGTTTTCGGTCTGCCCGTAGCCATCCCGCACGGTGACCCCGAACACGCGCCGAAAGGTATCGATGACTTCGCGATTCAAGGGTTCTCCCGCAGACGTGGCTGAGCGCAGCTGAAGACGAAATCGGGATAGGTTCTCGACTTTGGCCATCAGGCGATATTCGGTCGGGGTCGCGCACAAGAGACTGACGTGGTAGCGCTCCATCAAAGACAGGTAAGTTTCGGGATCGAATCGACCTTGGTAAATGAATCCCGTGGCGCCATTTCCCAACACCGACACGAAAGGGCTCCACACCCATTTGGCCCAGCCAGGACCAGCGGTTGCCCAGGCCACGTCGGACGGTTTGGCGTCGAACCAGAAGGTGCCTGCCACCTTCAAATGCTCGAAGGGCCACCGGTAGGTATGAATCACCCCTTTGGGGCCTCCAGTGGTTCCGCTGGTATAGCTCAAAAACGCCATGTCCTCTGGACGGACATCCGCGGAGATGGTGTTGGGGTTACCGGCGGCAATCATCTGCGGCAATGATAGCCACCCGTGGCTGGGTGGAGAATCGGTCGAGATGTAGTGGGAGACCTGCGGCATTTGGTGCCGGATTTCCTCAATCATCGGCACCAAGCTGGCGTCGGCGACAATAGCGGTGGCCGCGGCGTGCTGGACGCGATAGAGGACATCGCCCTGGCGCAGCATTTCCGAACCGGGCATAATAGTGGCTCCAATTTTCAAGAGCGCCAGATACACGAGGTAAGGTTCCGCTCCCCGCGGCATCAGCACCATGACGCGCGTGCCCCGCCCAAAGCCCAATCCGCGAAAGCTGTGCGCCAGTCGGTTGGAGTACCGGGCGACATCCTGATAAAGAACCTTCTGCTCGCGGCCGTCCGGAGCTGCCACCAGCAGGGCCACGCGATCAGGCGCAGATTC
>JAKADO010000129.1 GCA_021820485.1 Bacillota bacterium | reverse complement strand
CCACCGCTTCTTAGGGCTTTCGCCGTTCGTCCACGGGAGGGCGCTCCCCAGGCTCACCGGGCGTGTCCCGCCCTGTATCGTGCTCCACAAAGGCGAAGCGTTTGATATTGTTCGCCGCCAACACATCCCGATCATGGTGCCGCCCACAGGTGGGGCAATCCCACTGACGGTCAGTCAGTGGGAGATCGTGGTTGTAGTAGCCACACACACAGAGGCGCGAGGACGGGGCAAACCGCCCAATCACGCGCACGTGCTTGCCGTGCCACTGAGCTTTGTACTCCAATTGGCGGCGGAATTCCGCCCATCCCGACTGGGCGATGCGCCGGGCTAAGGTGTGATTCCGCACCATTCCGGCCACATTGAGATCCTCGATGCAGACCGTATCAAACCGACGAAGAAGGTCCGTACTCAGCTTGTGGAGGAAATCCTGCCGACGATTCGCTACCTGCTCATGCAATCGCGCAATTTGGCGGCGAATCTTCGCCCGATTCTTTGATCCCTTAACAGTTTTGGCGAATCGCCGCTGAAGGATCTTCAGGCGATACAATTCGGATTCTAACCATTGGGGATGTCCGTACTTTTCTCCCGTAGAAAGCACCACGAAGTCATGGAGTCCGAGGTCACCGCCCACGGCGCATTCCCGTGTTTCGGGTACGGCATCAGGGACTTGGCTTTCGTCCTCGACGAGTACCGATGCGAAGAACTTGCCGGAGGGCACGCGACTGACCGTGACGGTTTTCACCTTTCCTTGAAAGCGCCGACTAAACACCGCTCGAATCCATCCTGCTTTAGGCAGGTAGAGGACTCCGTTCTCCCAATGAATCTTGACCCCTTGGGGGTACGTCGCGCTCTGCGTCCCTCGCTTGGACTTAAATCGAGGATACCCTTTCTTCTCCCGAAAGAAGCGGGTGAAGGCTTTGTCTAAATGCACCAACGCTTGTTGCAAGGGTTGCGAAGCGACTTCGTGCAACCACGGCAATTCCTGCTTAAGCGCGGTGAGCCGTTTGTCTAACTGAAACCGGGTGACGCCGTTGCCCTGCGTCTGATAGGTTGTCGACGCTAACGCTAACGCCCAGTTGTAGACATACCGCACCGACCCGAACTGGCGGTTTAGGAATGCCGTTTGCTCTTCAGTTGGATAGAGTCGATAACGATAGGCTTTCAACATATTTATAGAATATCGCCAGTATCTATAATTCGTCAAGAGTAGAGTGGCCTTCGGCCACGCGCCTTATATCCCCATGCCTGAAGGCAGGGGCTTTACGGCGCACTTTGGTAATGGTTGTGAATCCGTGGACGTCTTCGGGGTGCATCCATCGCCATCCTCCAGATAATTCCCGCGCATCAGGTCGGTCTAACCTACAGGACACTTAATATAACGTGGCCTACCTGGAAATGGTTGCCGTATCGGAAAAAAGGGGGTGGCCTTATCCCGAGACGGGTATCTGCCTAAAAGGGGGAAATCCTCACGAAATGGGCAGTCGCTGTGACCGGCGGGGTTTCGCTCCACTGACTTGGATTGGGATTAGCGGTCTCGACGTGGCCACGGCCACCACCCGCGCCGGGGGGGGGCCAGGCGGTCCAGCGCTGCTCGCATTTGGGTAAGGTCTTCGGCCATGTGTTGTATCGTGGTCCGTTGTTCGCGGAGTTCTTCCTGCAATTCCGTTATTGTGGTCGTGAGGCGATCGATAATCTGCACCGGAGTACCAGCATGGTCCGGAGGGATAATTTCGATCTGTTGTCCATGGTGCTGTCCATAGGCGTCCAAGGTCGCGAGCGATTGGGGGTCAATCCGCCACTGGGGTCCATAGCGGCCCGGATGCTGGGCACCGGTAAGCTTTCCGTCCCGTAAATAGCGCCTTACGGTCTTGGTGCTCACCCCGATTTGGGTAGCCGCTTCCTCGATAGTCGGCCAGGTCGGATCCATTCTTCACACCTCCTTGGCCATGGTTTGTCCATGGACAAGATTTCGCGATGTCCAGGGGAATTCCTGCGAAGGGTCTGGGTCTCTCACCGAATCGCGTTTATCTGCCTTGTCCCCACTCGCCCGCCAATCGGTTTCGCACGGTCCGCAAGGCTCGCTGCTCTTCGACGGTGATAATGGTCCCCCCGTTTTTCAAGAGCGTTGGATCGTCCACCAACGCCGGATTACTACCGAACGCCTCCACGCGCACGGCATGGTAGTACACGGAAATCAAGTCGGCGACGAGGGCCGCCTGGCTTTTGCGGGCGATCATTTGGAGATACTCCAATTGGGCTAACACGTCTTCGCCTAGACGTAGGGTGGTTTGTTTGGTCGCCACCATAACCCCATCCTTTGTGGTATCGTTTCCGTAATTGTATACCATGTATACCGATGATGTCTATGGGTTACAAAACTTAAAACTTGCAATCGTCAGGGATGGATCCATCTCAGGGTTCCGGTCGCAGGGATTCCCCGGAACCCGGCGCTTTCCGAGAGGCCGTCTTTGAGGAGGGGAGCGACCTGGACGCCGGCGCGACAATGGGACCGCCGAAACGGAAGCCGGAGGGGGTTTGCTGCGCTTCCCGTTTCGGCCACTGGACCTGCTGCGCCGGGCGTCCAGAGAAGCGGAGGCAATGGGCATGGCCTTCGGGTAACGCACTTGGATTAAATAGCCGCGGCACGGATGGTGCCGCGGCGGTTTAAGCGGGGCTCGGTAGGCAGGTGTTAGCGGCCACGGCCTCGGTCGATCTCGGGATCGGGATAATCCCGCGGTGGGGTTGATGGTGCTTTGGGGCGACCGCCGATGAGGTGGACGCGCACGGGGGGCGTCGACGGTAGGGGCTGCGGTGGCCCCTGGCGCTGGGGCGTCGGGGGGGCGATGGGCTCCGAGCGTTGCGGTTGGGGCACCGGCTCCGAGCGGGGGACTCGCGTCTCGCGGAGGGCTTGACGGTGTTGTTGGGTGAGGATTTCTTGCATGGTCGGCGCGAGGTCGTTCACGCGGACGGCGTGTCGGATGCGTTCGGCGGCGGTGGCGTGGCTGACGCTTTCGGCAATGTAGACGGGGGCTTGACGCCCACGGGTGGCCGCCGAGTAGAGGCGCGTATGGCCCATCCCCGGCCCGACGAGGACCACGGCGCGGTCCACTGTCACGCCTTGGGCGCTGTCCACGGTGGCCGCATAGGCGAGCTCCAGGTGGTCTTTCGCCCATTGATGCGACACCCGGGCGATCCGTCCGGTGGGCCCTTGGAGGAGAAGGCCGTGATCCGTGATTTGTTGGACCGTCCAGCGGTCGCCGTTTTGGATGGCTTCCTGCCGTTCGTTCTTGCGGGTGCGGACCTGATCGCCCACCCCGGTGTGTTGGCCCCAGCGGAGGTGCGTCCGAGGATCGACGGTAATTTCTCGGCGTCGTTGGATCGCTTCGGCGATAGCGGCCGCGTCTTCGTTGGTGGCCGCAATGGCCAGGGCGTCTTCGTGGCGTTGCGTGAGTTTCAGGACCATCTCGGCGGCTTGGGCGGGACCGTGACCGTCCGGGGCGGCCCATATGCGCTGCGCCGCGTGAGCGAGGTCGATGGCGGTGGCATCGCCGTCTCGCAGGTGTCCGGCTTCGGGGGCCCAGGACTGGTTGCGAAAGGTCTGCGACAGCTCGGCATAACTGCCGGTGTGTTGGGTCGCGTTGGTGACCACCGCCCAGCTGGCGAGGCGATCGATGGGTTGCGCTTGATAGCGGTCGCCTAGGGCGACGACTTGGATCGGTTCCCGCGCCGCGTGGTCGAGGACCGCTTGCCAGTTTCTCTGATCCACGAGCCCCGCCTCGTCTAGAATGAGGAGCGTCGGCCGGGAGGCCGGGTGTTGGCGATGGGACCATCGGGCGAGCGTGCTGCTGGGCACGTGGAGTTCGGCCCCGAGTTCGTGCGCGAGTTTCGCATTGCGGGCTAAGACGAGGACGTCCAAGCCTTGGGCCTGCGCTGCGGCCACGACGGGTTTCATCATATGGGTTTTGCCTGCGCCGGCCACGCCTTGCACGGTGGTAAGGGCCTTGCCTCCGGCAATCGTGGCGGCAGCTTTGGCTTGGTCGGGGGTAAGCCCCGCGACTTCGACCGCGAGCCACTGTCGCTGCGTTTGACTGAGGTCAATGGCTTGCTGGTAGAGGGACATTTCGCGTTGGAGCAAGTCGGCGCTGACGAGTTTCGCGTTGTGGCCGAGGACCTTCCAGTTCTGCTGGGTGTCTCGGTGGCGGCCAGCGGCGATGGTCTGGAACAGGGTCTCGGGCTCGACGCCTTCCGGAATGTGCAGTAATCCTTCGGTATGCCAAAAGCGGAGCGTGTCCGCCGCCAATTGGCGGGCCTCCGCGAGGGAGACACCCCATCCTCGCCAGTCGGCGATCACGTCTGCGGCGATAAACGGCCCTAGGCGGTTGCCCATCTCCGCGGCCCGGCTGCGGATCTCTTGGAGGAGTTGGTGGTCGGCGGTGTCGGCTTTCCCGGTGTGCTCGCGGATGGTGCGAGCGTGCTGCTGGGCAGCTTGATTCGCGTCCCAGCGCCGGTTGAATTCGTGATAGTCGGCTAGTTGTTGCTGGATCCGTTGCAGGGTCGCCTTATCCGTGCGATGGAATACCCACGCGAACTTTACTTGGCGGGCGGAGTGGAGGGCTTCTTCCAGGCGGCGAAACTCGGTGTCGGGAATACGCTGGGTACCGCCGTCCCATAGGACGCGGCCGGCGCGAAAATTATCCAGCGCAATTTGCGTCTGCGCGGCGGCGTGATCCGCCTGACGGCGAGCCTCCGCATGTTGCGTCGCTCGGGAGCCATCGAAAATTCCTCGGATGCGTGCGACCGTGGCGCTGTGCGATGGCAGGTCTTGGATGCGCGGTCGCGTTGCGATGGGGTCTAAGGCGTCCTGGTGTTCCCCGAGCCAGTGGCGCCATTCTGTGCGGAGGGCGGTGGCCTCCTGGCCGCCTTGCGCAATGGCGGCGTCCATGGCGTGCTCCAGCGCCTCGGCGATGGCGTGTTTGTCTTGCCGATGTAAGGCCCAGATGAGGTCATGCTGAGCGCGGGTTTCCCCGCCCAAGGTGGTCGCTATTTTTTTTGCGATGTCCTGCATGTGCGCCATGGCATGGCTGAATCGCTCGACGGCGGGGAGCAGGGCGGCGAGTTCCCACGTGGGGACCGATCCGACCGCCATCTTGTGCCACGCTGTTTGCGGATCTACGGTGAGGCGTCGGGTGAGCTCGGCCTTCAAGGTGGCTTGAAAGGCGGCTTCGGCGACTCGTTGCGCGGCAAACAGTACATTGCCGTCCAAAGCTCGCCATTTGCCGTCCGATTGGGCCGGCGCGGAGGTATTCAAAATGTAATGCACATGCAGATGCGGGTCGCCGGCGCTGGAGGTAAAATGCATCGCTTTGACGCCGGCCAGGCCCTGAATGCCTTCGCTGCGCACGCCCTGGGCCCCGCGCCGGACGGTGACCTGTTGTTCGAGTTCGTGGAGGGCGACGTCGGAGGCGAGGTCCAGCGCTTCCCGTGCGGCCATCCGGACCGCCGGATGCTCGGACGCCAGCAGCAGGGAAATCGTCTTGGGTGCGGAGAGCACCCAGCCCATCGTGTCGCGTCGTTCCTGCGGAATGGCTTCCCCGGTTCGGGGGTCTTTGCGCGGCATGGCTTTAATGGCCGTGCGGAGTTTTTCCCCGTGGGGGCCGAGTCCGTGGGTGAGGACGCGAGCGGCCGCCTTAGGGCTGGCTTCCCCCTGTAACCCTAACGTGTGGGCCGCGGTGCCCGTCCACTGCATGGGAACGCCCGCTCGAGCCAGGGATTCCGGGGTCGCGTCGGGCAGGTAACCGTCCGCTAAATCGCCGTTCGCGGCGCGTTCAAACCGTTCGGTTGCGTCTTCCCGACTGATCCAGCTGATGAGCGTTTGGGTTCCGCTGCGGGTTAACAGCGCGCTGCGTCCGGCCATGGTCGACTCCCTGCCTTTCGTGGAAGATTACCTAAATAATGGATCTATATCCGAGATGTTGCAATAGTGCATGTGTCCTTTTTGGTCTGAGACTGAAGGAGGGCACGATGGGCCAACCGTCCGGACGAAGAGGGGTGAGCTGACACAGGCACAGCGGAGAGGGGGACGAGA
>JAKADO010000128.1 GCA_021820485.1 Bacillota bacterium | reverse complement strand
TACAACATTGACCGCAGCATTCTGACTCTTCAAGAACCGCCCCGTGCCGGTTACCGTTCCCCCTGTTCCTACTCCAGCGACAAACGTGCCAATGGTCCCCTGGGTTTGCTCCCATATTTCCGGACCCGTAGTGCGCTCGTGTATTGCTGGGTTGGCGGGATTCTCGTGCTGTCGCAACATGAGACCCTCGGGGAGCCGCTCAGCGAGTTCCCGCGCCCGCCGGATCGCGCCGGACGTTCGCTCCTCTGGCGGGGTTTCAATAATGGTGGCCCCGTAGGCCCAGAACAATTGCCGGCGTTCCAAACTTTGCCCCTCCGGCATAAAAACCACCAATTTCAGGCCCATGGCGGCGCAAGCCATCGCTAACGCAATGCCGGTATTGCCGGATGTAGCCTCAATAATTACCGTGTCCGCGTGAATAAGCCCTTTGTCCATGGCGTCGTGCAAGAGCGAAAACGCTGTCCGGTCCTTGATCGATCCGCCGGGGTTTCGGGACTCCAACTTAGCCCAAACCGAAGTCCCGTACTTGTTGGATAGATGCTGCAGCCGAATTAACGGAGTTTGCCCCACAAGCGGATAGATATCCGCCACGCCAACACCTCCTCAAACGCAAGTGGGGAACCCTTGCGGGTTCCCCTCATTCCTATTGTCCCGTGTCTATTTCGGAGTATTCTCGTCCGTCATGACAACCTGTGCCGGATACTCCTGCCCCGCCTGCGGCGGTTGCTGTGGAGATTGCGGCTCCTGTCCCATCATGCCATTCATGGACTGCTTAAACTCCCGGATGCTTTTGCCGAGGCCAGACCCGATTTCCGGAAGACGCTTGGGTCCAAACACCAGCAACGCAATCACAAGGAGAATAATGATATGAAGCGGCGAAAACAAATCCACTGTGGGCCTCTCCTTTCGGACGAAACACTCAACCAACCGTTGTCCTATAGTATATCATGCACACTTTCATTTTAGCTATGAATTTCGCGACCGAGCCACAATGGTCTGGTGCGCCGCCATCTCCTCCTCTTCTTCCAATGGCTCCAGACTGTCGGTCACGCCCCGACGCTCCAAGGACCATTTCAGCAACAAATCCGCCAAATGCGGGTTCTTCGGCAATAGTGACCCATGAAGATAGGTTCCAATTACGCGATCTTGCAGAGCTCCCTCCGTGCCGTCCTGTCCATTATTTCCCTGTCCAAGAGCCACCTGCCCGAGCGGTCGGGCCCCCTCTCCCAAAAAGGTTCGCCCACCGTGATTTTCAAACCCGACCAAAGATTCCGGAACAATTGGAAGGCTCGTTTGGGTGACGACGTCACCGATCGCCCGGGTGGTTCCGGGTTCAGTCCAGACGTCCAGGAACCCGACCCCGGGAAGCTCTCGGCCCTCCGCAGTCTTATAGTATTGACCCAGCAACTGATAGGCGCCGCAGATGGCCAGCATGGGGAGTCCATCGCGGAGGCGGCTGGCCAACTCCGGGCCGATCTTTAAAAAGTCTTCGGCAATCCGGGCTTGGTGGGTATCCTCACCGCCTCCCATAAACACCATGTCCACAGCCTCCCAATCAATGGGCTCGCCAATCTCCCGCACCATGACCTCGGAAGGGATATGCCGCCAACGGGCGCGCTGAGTCAACGCCAGCACGTTGCCCCGGTCGCCGTAAAGATTCATATGTTCCGGATACAGGTGCAGGATGTTGAATCGTTTCTCGTCGGACAATGGGCTCCTCCTCGGGTCGGAATATATCGCAAAATGTTGACCGGTCCTTGCACGGCGCATAAGCTAACTATAGCATGGTCAGGAAGGAGCGACGCAATGCCCATCGATATCGAGTTTCCCTTTCTCGATATGATCGAGAGCGGGGAAATTCCGGTGGTAGACCGCCGTCAGCTCCATTACCTCACCCGTGGCGTTCACCAAGCGGCAGAACGCCTCAAGGCCAACATCCGCCAAATGATCGAAGTGTCTGTCTATTGGTGCGGGTCGCGCCCGGTTGTGGTGTTGCACACCCCGGTGAACCGCGTTGATCTGGGAAAGCTGGAACAGTGGTTTGGATTTGATGTGCGCCCTGCCAGCCCCACCGAAATTTCCGCGTTGTGCGGCACGCACATCTATGGCTCTCCCCCAGCTGGACAGTCCTATCAGATGCCTATTTTCATCGACGACGATCTGATGCATCAGCCCTTCGTTTGGGCAGCCGCAGGCGATCCCGCCGTCTGGGTAGCCTTGACGCCCGAAAACTTGGTCCGGGTGACGGGCGGCTACGTGGTGGACATTAAACGGCCCAACTACCTTCAGATGGTAGAGCAAACCCGAGGCGCCGACGACCAACATCGTCAATAAATCGGCGTTCCCGTCATCACAATCAACAAGTAGAGCGAAATCATCTCCGTCAAGATGGCCGCAGCACCAAGGAGCTCTTGATTCATGCCGCCAAATACCCGACGCCCCCACAAGAGAAAGAGCCCAACCAAGACCAAACTTGCCCCAAATACGTTGATGGACAAAAATCCAATCATAACGCCGCCGAGCACCAGCCCCACAAGGAGTGGAATCCATGAACCGACTCCGCCATCGGTCGCTTCTGCTAGCCGATAAAATGACGCGCTCGAAGCATCCAAGCGCCGCCATGAAAAGGTCCACCCCATGAGGGACCGCGCCCAGAGCGGCGGGAGAATCCATACCCAGGCGCTGGATAAGTTGTTGCCATGACGCCAGAGCGACCAGAACACCAGCAGCGCCAATCCTAGAAAGACTGCTCCCGAGGCGCCCAGGTGCGAGGCGCGTCGCACTTGGATGCGCTCATGCGCTGGAGCCATCCATCCATCAAACGTCTTTAAAAACCCGCGCCAAGGTTCCCCGCCCGTGAGCAACGCCTCCCCGCCCAATGCTCCCACCATTCCAAACGTGGTAGGCCCGAAGACGCGAAATGACAGATACCAGACGAGTCCGGCGAGCAACCCGGGCAACCAAAACCAAGCCACTGTCCAGCGCCCGGGGGCGTCAACGCGGAGGGGAATGCGTGTCAGGATCGCCAAAGACGACCGCAGGCTTTTCACAGCCATCTCCCAGACATCATCACAGCCAGCACGCCAAAGGCCACCGAGACCACCAACGTCGCTCGCCAACTGACGGCAATGGCATGGATGATGGCGGTCGGATGGAGCGGTCGCTCCGCCGCGCCAAGCTTCGGCCGCAGAGCCACCACCCCGTCATAGATATTGGGCCCCCCCAGCGTGACCCCAATGGCCCCCGCCATAGCCGCTTCGGACATGCCGCTGTTCCGGCTGGGATGACGGCGCCCATCAGTCTTCATCGTGGTGTACGCTTGCCGGAAGCGCCCCTCCATTGAGGCAGCAACGCTAATCGCAAGACCGGAGATGCGTGCCGGGATGTAGTTCGCCCAGTCGTCGAGACGGGCTGCAAACCACCCGAAATCCTCATAGCGGGTGCTATGATGGCCAATCATCGCGTCCAACGTATTGATCGTCTTATAGGCCCACAACCAAGCCGGACCGCCGAGAAACGTGTAGAAGAGGGGTCCGATGACCGCATCACAGGTATTTTCCGCGACCGTTTCGATGGTGGTGCGGATCATGTCGTCATGCGACAAATGGGCTGTATCGCGACTCACGATGTACTGCAACCATTGCCGCGCCTCCTCAGCCTGGTTGGTGATTAACGGACGATACACCAAGAGCGCAGCATCTGTCAGACCCCGAATGGCCAGCCCCCAATATGTCCAGAGAACCACCATGAGTCGAAACAGCCATACCGAAATGTCATTCGCGACCCATAACAGGGCTGATACGGCCGCTAGAACCAACAGGACAATGCCGATGGTCATAATCGCACCGACGGCCCGCAGCCCATTACGCTTCCACGGATGGCGACGAATCAACCGCTCCATCCACAAACTGAATCGACCAATAAGGCGAACCGGGTGGTAGGACCAAATGGGATCGCCCATCAACAAATCAATGACTGCGGCCAACAGAATCCACGCGGCGAGGTCATACCCCGACCAAACTGAAAAGAGTGCGGACGCCCACATGCTCCCGGATCACCTCCTCCAATTGCTTCAAACCCTCTTCCACGGGATCGGCGCCCGCTCCCCCGGGAACGCCCCATCGCGCCAAGAAAGCCCGGCGAAATAGTTCTCCATCCAAAATACCATGAAGATAGGTGCCGATCACCTGGCTGTCCTCCGAGACATACCCGTCTTTCGTCCCGTCGTCCCATGCGAGAAGCGGCCTATGCACCCCCTGGATCTTGGTATCTCCGTTATGGATTTCGTAACCGTCCACCCGAATGTGGCCAAATTCGCGAGCCACCACCGTTGCCTGCCGGCGCCGGGTGATTTTCATCGGCTTCATGGTCGTTACCGCCGGGATTAGGTTGAGGCCCGCAACCTTCTCTCGCGAACCCTCGACGTGATGGGGATCGCAGACCCACTGTCCCAACATCTGAAACCCGCCGCACACCCCCAAGAGGGCCGTTCCCTGACGCTGCCATTGGATGATGCGTTCAGCCCAACCTGACTTATGCAGCCATTCCAGGTCGGCCAAGGTCGCCTTGCTGCCGGGCAGAACGACAAGGTCAGGCCGCTGATCGGGTGGCTCGCGATGCCACGCTAGGGACACCGCCGGCTCCCGTTCCAGAGCCGCGAGGTCGGTAAAGTTGCTGATGTGGGGCAGGACGGCCACCGAAACGCGAAATCCTGGGCGGGTCCATTGCGACGGCTTGGACTCCAACCCCACCCCATCCTCCTCCGGAAGACTAAAGGCCCAATAGGGCAGAATGCCCAGCACCGCAGTCTGAGTCAGCCGCTCAATAATGGCCACACCGTCTTCAAAAAGTGCCGGATTGCCCCGAAACTTATTGATCAGCACCCCTTGCACCCGCTCCCGGTCCTCGGCCGGCAACAGCGCCAACGTGCCATGGAGCGAGGCGAAGACGCCGCCGCGGTCAATGTCTCCGACCAACATGAGCGAGGCCTTCGCATAACGCGGCAACGCCAAGTTGGCCAAGTCGCCCTCCCACAGGTTCAGCTCGACCGGACTCCCTGCGCCCTCCATCAGGATGACATCGTAGGTTTGGGCCAGACGGTCAAAGGAGGCTCGAGCCTGTTGTTCGAGCCAAGTGCGGGAAGGTCTGCGGGTTTCCACTTTGCCCTGCACAATGAGTTGCGCTTGCCCATCGGCCCCCGGCTTCATCAAAATGGGATTCATGTCCACCGTAGGCTCCAGTCCCGCCGCCCAAGCCTGCAAGGCCTGGGCATACCCCATCTCGCCCCCATCCAACGCGACATAGGCGTTCAGCGCCATGTTCTGCGCCTTAAACGGAGCCACCGCGAGCCCTTCTCGAGCCAATACCCGACACAAGCCCGCAACCACCATGCTTTTTCCCACATGCGAGCTGGTGCCCAAGACCGCCAAGTGATTCATCGTAGTGTCGCTATCCCCTCAAACTGACCGAGTATCGTCATTCATGGCGAGCAGTCGCGACTATTGTAATCGAAGGGACAAAAAAAGGATGACCGCTTGGTCATCCTTTCCATGAAAGGGACTGAAAAAAGCCTTACTTACCCGCCAGATGCCATACGTAGGCGGCAGCATTGGCGGCCTGCTGGGCGTTTAACGAGCCGGGGTTGTTGGCGGGCATGTTGTGCGCGATAAACGACTCCAGTGCCGCCTGCGTGCCAAATTGCGCCCCCACGGTGGAGGGAGATGCCAAGCGCGGTGCCGACCCAGTGCCGGTGCCACCTTTGCCGTGGCAAGACTCACACGTGGAGGCGAAAAGTTTTGCGCCAGCGGCCACATTTCCCACCGGGGGCTTCGCCGGTGTGGTCGAATGAGGCGGCACGGCGGTTTGCGCATTTTTTGCTACATGCTTGGCTGACTTGGACGTGGATCGTGCAGCATTTTTGACGTTGTGGGCAGTCTTTTTGACCGTGTGCTTCGGTGAAGGAGCGGGCTTGTTCCCGCACCCGGCCACCACGAGCGGCCCCAGAAGGCCCAATGCCAAAATCCAGCCGTGATAACGCGACCTCACCATAATCCCTCGCCTTCCCTATGATAGGGCTAGGATGTCCCAGCAGGGGAAACGTATGCACAAAACAGGGGGG
>JAKADO010000127.1 GCA_021820485.1 Bacillota bacterium | reverse complement strand
CGCAGCCTTTGACCAGGCGCTCTCCGCGACTCCGTTGCACGATACGGAAGGTCGGGCTGCCTTGACGATGCGGCGGGCGGTGGCCCATCTCAAAGCCGGCCACCGAGACCGGGCGTTCCGTGACGCGCAGCTTCTAGTGGCCAGCGCCCGCGGTCTCTCCACGAAGCGGCGGGGCATTCTATTCATTAATTTAGGCGGCATGCAGGGGGATAGCGAGCTCTATGAGTCGGCGATTGCCTCACTGATGCACGCGTGGCAGCTGCTCGGCCCCAACAGCGCCCATGCATACCCCATTAGCACGAACCTGGGGTTATGTTACCTGGAATTGCGCAAACTCGATGCCGCACGGCAATGGCTCCACCAGGCACTCACTGCCGCGTCCGGCCCTGCCATTCGCGCGGTCAACGGGTTGGCTCGCATCGCGCAGTTGGAGGGCCAAGCGGATGCTATGCAACGTTGGGGTGAGGCGGCATTTGCAGCGATGTGGGACGGGATGCTCAGCTTCGAGCCTGACGAGATGGCCCATCTGGCGGAGGTCTTGGGCCAGATGGCCTGGAGCGCCGGGCATGGCCGGTTGGCGGTACGCTTGTTTGACCACGCCCAAAGTTTTTATGGGCGAAGTGGGCGATGGAATCGGTGGCGGGTGCTGAATGAGGCCATTTCAGAGGCCGAACAGCAGGGTGATACCGTGCGCACTAGCCCGGTGCTCGCGGAGCTTACCCGCTGGACAGTTCTGCTGGAAAACATGGCAGCGCAGGACCTGGTCGAGCCACGAGCGTCGCAACTCGCCGATATTCGCCTCTTCATCGCCCATCGCCTGGCGGATGCCCTGGGGTTGGAATTTGACGACCGCCAATGGCTGACCTATGTGTGTCGCCTGGCGGATCTTGGCCTGTCCGCCGTTGGAGAGGTGCACGCCCAGGGATTGGAGATGACCCAGGCGGCGCGCAAGCTCTACGAACAGCATCCCGCGATCAGCGTGCAGCTGCTGGATCGGTTGGGCCTGCCGGCGGTTGTCACGGCAGCTATTGCCGACCACCATGAACGGTGGGATGGCCGCGGCTTTCCTGCGGGGAAGGCAGGCGACGCGATTGCCGTGCTGGGCCAAATTTTTGCCACCGCTGACTGGTATGCCCGCGAGACCACCGTTCATGACCGGCGGCATCGTGCGGTGCTCGGCAACATCCAACAGGAGGCCGGGGCAGCCTTGGCGCCCAATTGCGTGGCCGCCCTAATGCGGGTCTTTCAAGTTGGCGAGATCCTGCCGGCGTAGGTTCAAACTTTTCGGCGGGTATCGCACAGAACCTCTGGGAAGCCATTGCGGGAGCCGGCGCCGCGCGGCCATCGGGTCTCTGGTGGAGGGGATCTCTATCTCTACAAACGCAAAACGGCGGTCCGAATGTCGGCGGTTTCGCCTTCCCGAATGGGTTAGGTCGACGGATTGGACCGTGCTGGGACCAACCAATGCGAGCAGCGGAATCCCTTGTAACGGTACGGATTAGCGGGGCGATGCGGATTTGGGGAGGCCCGCTGCGGGGGTGTGTTCGGGGAACTTTGATGGATGTCGGCTGCGAAAGCGAGTCGTGCTGTGCAACCAAGAAGCCCTGATGCCATCTGGGTTTCATCAATTGTCGGACAAGGAATTGACGCAGGTGTGTCGAATTGTGTAGATTTCCAGAAGGAGATAGTGGTGTTTCATGGCGCATGGCAACCTCGTGGAAATCAGCGATGGGGCCTGCGAGTGATGAGTCTACGACCGCAGAGTCACAATCCAACCCACACCTAGCGATTCAGTCCGAGCCCTTGTCTGACAGCATGGAACAGCGGGAAACGCCCGTAGGTCTCTCGTTGCTATCCTCACCATCAACCTGCATGATCGTGGCGGGCTGATGGGCTCGGCAATCCAAAAACGTCTCTCGCTGGTATCTAAATCCCCATAGTCACATGATCTCTAGCATGGATGGTGGGAAAAATGGCATGGCCAGATTAAGGAGATGCACACCCTTTGCTGGAGCCCGCCGAACTCTATCGGTTGATTGCGGATAATACGCAGGACCTGATCCGTGTCTTTGACGTGGAGGGACGTTTCGTCTACGCATCCCCGTCACACGAGACGCTCTTGGGGTATACGCCGCAGGATTTATTGCAAACGTCGGTTATGGACCTCCTGCATCCAGATGATGTGGGCAAGGCTCGCTCCATGTTGCATGAGATGGTGACCCGGAAGGTCTCGATGCATGGGCTGTTTCGCTATCGGAGCAAGGCGGGTCCATGGCGGATCCTCGAAACCCGGGGTACGCCCCTCGTCAAAGAGAATTCTTTTATAGGCGTGGTGACGATAGGCCGCGACATTACGGAACGATGGCAAATGGAGCGTGCATTGCAAGAGTATCAAGCAGAGTTAGAATTTCTGGCGTTTCATGATGCTCTGACGGGCCTGCCCAACCGAGTGCTCTTTTCCCAGCAGGTCACGAAGGCAATCTCCGCCGCGGAAGGCCAGAGCCATCGGTTGGCCGTTCTGTTCCTGGATTACGACCAATTTAAATCCGTCAACGATACGTATGGACATGACATAGGCGACCAGGTCGTTCAGGAGTGCGGGCGCCGCATTGCGCAGTGCGTCGGAGATGAGGATACCGTGGCACGCCTCGGCGGCGACGAGTTTTCGGTCTTGATGCCCCGTATCTGCGGCTCCCGCGAGGTGACCACCGTCGCCACGCGAATTTTGCAGTCCACGCGATCGCCATGGAACATTGGGGCAGGCTCGTTGAGCTTGACGGTGAGCATTGGCATAGCGCTATACCCAACGGCGGGGTTGGACGCTCCGTCTCTCGTAAAACATGCCGATAATGCGTTATATGACGCCAAACGCCGGGGCAAGAACCGGTATGCTTTTTATAGGCCGGGAATGGGCGTCTGAGGGAATGGTCACGGAATGTCGTTCGCTAGGCGTCACCTGCCGGCGCCAGGCCCTAGCCATCGCCATGCGACAATCGCGACAGCCAGAAGGTGTCGATCCACCAGGTTTATTCGACAGGACTCGGCACATTGCACCGAATTTTAGACCAATTTCTTGACGTAAAATGTCATATTGTTATATATTTGCGTTGAATAGGTTGAGTGTCTCAGGGCAAACTAGCGGAAACGCTGGGACGCAAAGCTACGGGTCTACAGGCTGTGTGCCTAGGATTGCCGAGCCGCCGCTCTCTGGTGAATAACCGACATCATTGATAGACATCATTGGGTGGCCCTATAGGGGCCGTTTTTCGCTTTGAAGCTCGTGTCCCACTCAACACGAATAAACCTGCGAGAGCGGGTATGACAAGGCCAATGTAGAGGTGGCACGATGCGGTTCCGTGAAGAGGGAGAGCTTTTCACCCGGCGCCAATACCTGCGGGTATTTGTTGTCTTGTTTCTCCTCGAAGTGATTGTGGAAGTCATCGGCTATCAGGTCATGGGACGTCGGTTAATCGGGGGATTCTGGCCCACCGAGACCCGATGGGAACCCCTGATCCATGCCGGATGGATGCTCATCATTAGTACCCCGATCGTTTTTGGCTGGCTGTCGCACCAATTACGTCAGCAACGCCGGTATCTTCAACAAATCCATGACCAGCAGCAAGATTTTCGGTCACTGTTTACCCACCATAGCGCCGCCATGGTGCTGTTGGATAACAACGGTCACGTGCAGGATCTCAACCCCGCGGCCCTGAAGATGCTGGGGGCACAGGATGTTGAGAACCCGCCGGATGGGACGAGTCCTTCTTGGGAGCGCATGCTGGGACTCGCGCGGTCTCGACCGTATTTCGAGAAGGCCCTCCAGGGCGAGACGGTGCGGGAGGACAATACCTGGATGACCGTCGACGCCCGACCGGTCTATGTGGAAGAAACCCACGTGCCCTTCCGGCGGGAGGGGAAAACCATTGGCGTGTACTTACAGGCGGAGGACGTGACCCAGAAACGCGAAGCGGAGCAGCGTCTTTGGCACTTGGCGCATCACGATGCCCTGACGTCCCTGCCCAATCGCGCGTTTTTTCATCAACGGCTGACCGAGCAGTTAGCAAACGCTCAACACGGAGGAGAACCTGTCGCGGTCCTGTTTGTGGACCTCGACCGATTTAAATACGTCAATGATGCACTGGGCCACCGCGTCGGTGATGCGGTGCTGCAAATCGCGAGTGAACGGATGGCTGCATGCTTGCGACCCGGCGACATCCTGTCTCGATTCGGTGGGGATGAGTTTTGCATTGGCGTGGTGAACGCTGTGGACGACGCTCTTCCGGAACAGGTCGCGCAAGCCATCATTGACACGATGCGGGACGGCATCACGGTAGAGGGTTCCGAATGTTACCTGACCGCGAGCGTGGGGATTGTCCGATCGGTGGAAGATACGGACACGGCGGACACCTTGATCCGCAAGGCCGACGCCGCCATGTATCAAGCCAAGCGGCGGGGCAAAAACCGCTACGTCGTGTACGCTCCCTCGCTCCCGGAGCGATTCCCTGAATGGCTGCAAATGGAACACGATCTGCGCAGCGCCTTAGCGCACGATGATCAGCTCTTTGTGGCATACCAGCCGAAAGTGGCGGTGTCGACGGGCTGGGTGGTGGGGGCGGAAGCTTTAGTCCGTTGGCATCATCCCCGAACCGGCATTGTTTCGCCGGGCGATTTTATTCCCCTAGCCGAGGACGCTGGGCTTATTGCTGAGGTCGGGCGCTACGTGCAGACTGCTGTCTGCCGTCAACTCCGTCGGTGGATGGACGCCGGCCTCGATCCTCTGCCCGTCAGCATCAACGCCTCGCCCTTAGAGCTCGACGAGACGGATTTCGTCTCCTATTTGCGGGCACAGCTGGACGCTTACCGTATCCCGCCCACGCTGTTGGCCATTGAAATCACCGAATCGGCACTGTTGCAGGACACCGAGGCCACGCGAACCACTTTAGAGCAATTGCGCGCTATGGGAATCCAAATTGAGGTCGACGACTTTGGCAAAGGGTACAGTGCGTTGGGATACCTTAAGCACTATCCGATTGATGTGTTGAAGGTAGACGAATTGTTTACGCGCGAAATCGATCGTAATCCAGAAGAGGCGACTGTCCTCTCGGCGATTATTACCTTGGCGCATGCCCGGCATATCCGTGTGGTCGCGGAAGGCGTCGAGCGATCCACGCAATTGAGCGTTCTCCAGGAACAGCAGTGCGATGACTATCAAGGATTCTTGTTTAGTCCTCCGGTCTCCGCGGAGCGTTTCGGGGTGCTGTTTGTCGACCGGCAAATCACAGGTGGATCCCCCATGGGCCGCGGTGCAACCGGGGTGTGCGCACGGACTGACGTGCAATCGGCCACCGAATAAAGACGGTGCGACAGCGAGGCGTCGACCACTGGCGACGAAATATGCTCTGAACGAGCTTGAGATCGCCGGAACCGGGTGGAATCGGCCAATCGCCCAGTCACGCATGGACAATTCCTCTGGCGGGACCGTGATCCCGTATGCGGGTCTTGCCAGGATTGATTTTCCCCATCTGGGGCGACGGGTCAAGCGATCGGCGGCGGATGACTGGACCGTCAGAACACCGGGCAGGGGGAGGATTAGGCGACCGTCCAGACCACCGTTCCTTTCTGCTCGTGCTTCGCGTTGAGCATAATCGCGTCAGCGCGGCGGATTAGCTCCCGCCACTCGACGGTAGGGTCGACGGTCGACGCAATCCCCAGGGTAACACTCAGGGCCGCATCCGACAGACTGAGGAGACCCGGGCGTTGGACCGCGTCCCGTACGCTCCGGGCCCGGTCACGCGCGTCCTCACCCGCCGTCCGGGGAAGGAGAATGACAAATTCGTCTCCGCCGGAGCGGCACACAACGCCCTCGGGACCGAAGACCCGCTGCAAGTGGCGGGCAAGGAGCCGAATGGCCTGGTCCCCGGCGGCATGTCCCCACGTGTCGTTAAGGGGCTTCAAATTGTCCATATCGCAAAACACAACGCACTTCTGATCACAAGCGGTTCTGGGATCATCCAGGAACCATTCGATGAGGCGGCGGTTGCCGACGCCGGTTAGCGGGTCCCAATAGGATTGCCATTCCAATTCGAACACATAACTCAGAAAATCTGCCATCGATTCAAGCAAGTGCCGCTGCGGTGG